>DASYMM010000019.1:0-16087 GCA_036009085.1 Pyrinomonadaceae bacterium
AATCGCGCCAGAAATCGTTCGGGACGTATTGCCAGGTGTCCTCGCGTATGGCGTCTGTGCCCGTCGTGCCAATCCACCAGAGCGTGTTCTGGATGAGATAACGCCGCGTCTCTTCGTCGTCCTGATTGAAGTCGGGCAGGAAGTCTAAGAACCAGCCTTCCATCGTCGCGCGCTTAACTTGCGGGTCGGGGCGCGGGTCGTGCAGCACCCACGTCTCGAAGACGTTGGCGAGGTGTCGCTCGCGCGTGCCGTTGAACCATGTCGGCGTCGGCTCGTCCGCCACCCACGGGTGATAAGGTCCCGTGTGATTGACGACGCTGTCCTGAATGATCTTGATGCCGACCTTGTGAGCCTCTTCAACTAGCTCGCGCAGTTTGGCGAGCGTGCCGAAGTGTTCCTCGACGGCGTAGAAATCCTGCGCGTTGTAGCCGTGAAAACCCGTGCTCGGCTTCCCTTCCTTCAACTCGATCTCGTTCAAACGATCATAGTTGTCATACCACGGGCTGAGCCAGACGGCGGTGACGCCGAGGTCTTTCAGATACGGCAAGCGGTTAATCACGCCCTGCAAATCGCCGCCGTGGTAGTAGAACTTGTTGTTGCGATCATAGATGCCGCGCGAGCGTGCGGGGTCGTTGTTCGACGCGTCGCCGTCGCTGAAACGGTCAATCATCAGCATGTAGATCAGATCGTCGGGCGAGAAGCCTTGAAAGCGTCCCGCACGAACGGGCGGCGCGAGTATCTCAAACTGCGCCTCGCCCACGCCCGACGGCGTCGTGATACGCAGGCGACGCAAGCCCGGCACAGCCTGCGGCTCGATCAACACATCCACGAAGAGATACGTGCCCGCCGCGTTGATGCGCGTCAATCCCGCCTCCACGCCTGCGCCCACAGTTTCGACCCGCGCGCCCGTCAAATTCCGCCCGCGCAGCATGACGCGCACAGGGTTCACGGTGCTCCCCGCCCACCAACTCGGCGGCTCGACCTTCGACACCTCCGGCGCGCTCTGCGCGGAGACAAAGGAGACGACGGAAAGCGAGAGGACGAGAAGGACGGCAAAACGTTGGAAGCTTTTTCGGCGTGAAGTGTTCATGAAAATTTATGCGCCCGTTATTTATCAGTGCGAAGCGAAGGAGCGAAGGTGAAAGTTGAGATTCCCTTGCCTGAATGCCTTTTCTGATTCATCCCTTATCCCTTATCCTTCATCCCTTTCTTCAATGCTCATCCGATTTGAGATCGCTCATCTCTGTTTTCAGGTTGCGCCCGTAGAGCGTGGTCAGGTTTTTGAGGCGGTCGCGCAAGGGATTGGTGAGCGCGCCCGTGGTGTAACGCCAAGACCAGTTGCCGTTGGTGCTGTTGGGGAGATTCATGCGCGCGTCGTTGCCGAGGCCGAGCACGTCTTGCAGGGGGATGATGGCGATGTTGCCGACCGAGGCGAGGACGGCGCGGATGAAGTCCCAGTGAATTTCCTGACCGTCGGAGTTGAGATAGTCGAGACAGAACTTGCGCTCGCGTTCGATCTGTTCGGGCTTGCGCGTGGAGCCTGCCCCGGCGGCGGACTTGAACCAGCCGACGGTGGTGTCGTTGTCGTGCGTGCCGGTGTAGACGGCGACGTTGCGATGATAGTTGTGCGGCAGGTCTATGTTCTTGCTGTCTGCGCCGAAGGCGAATTGGAGTATGCGCATGCCGGGAAAGTTGAAATCGTCGCGCAGGGCTTCCACGTCGGGCGTGATGACGCCGAGGTCTTCGGCGAGGATGGGCACGTCGCCGAGCTCGCGCCTGATCGCGGTGAAGAGTTCGCGCCCCGGCGCGTTGACCCAACGCCCGCGCTCGGCGGTCTTGTCGCCGCCGGGTATCTCCCAACTCGCGGCGAACCCTCGGAAGTGGTCTATGCGGAGGATATCGACGGTGTGCAGCATCGAGCGGACGCGCGCGATCCACCAGCGGAAATCTTCTGCTTGCAGACGCTCCCAATCGTAGAGCGGGTTGCCCCAGAGTTGACCCGTCGCGCTGAAATAGTCGGGCGGCACGCCTGCGACGACGCGCGGGCTGCCGTCTTCGTTCAACTTGAAAAGATGCGGGTTCGTCCACACGTCAGCCGAATCGTGCGCGACGAAGATCGGGATGTCGCCGACGATCTGAATGCCGCGCTCGTTCGCATATTTTTTGAGCGCGTGCCACTGTTTGAAGAAGAGGAATTGATAGAACTTGTGCGCGTCGATCTGTTCGCGCAAGCCTTCGCGGGCGAGGGCGAGCGCGTGCGGCTCGCGTTTGAGCATCGGGCGTTCCCACTTGTTCCAGGCCACGCCGCCCCGCGCGTCTTTCATGGCGCGATAGAGCGCGTAGTCGTCGAGCCAGAGGGCTTCGTGCTGGCTGAAGGTTTCAAAACTTCCGCGCAAGGACGTGTCCGTGGTGTGCCGGAAATTTTCAAAGGCGCGGCGCAGTAGTTTGTTTTTGAACTCGATGGCCGCGCCGAAGTCCACGCGTTCGGCGTCGAACTTCGGCGCGTTGGCGAGGTCGCGTTTGTCGAGCAGATTTTCTCCGAGGAGGCGTTCGGGGCTGACGAGGAGCGTGTTGCCCGCGAAGGCCGAGAAGGACTGGTAAGGCGAATCGCCGTAGCCCGTGGGGCCGAGCGGGAGGACTTGCCAGAGGCTCTGCCCGCTCGCGGCGAGAAAGTCTATGAACTCGTAGGCCGCGCCGCCCAGATCGCCGACGCCGTATGAGCCGGGCAGGCTGGTCGGGTGCAGTAGGATACCGCTCGAACGTGAAAAGCTCACAGGAGACCCCTCTTTGTTGTTGAAGTGAACTTAGCTTAATAGGCTGCGCCCGCCTTGTCAAAAATTTACGCCGCCCATCTGCGACTCATCCGACAACTTAATTAGGAGCAGGAAAGGCGAAACCACGAAACGACACGAAGACACACTAAAGTTGTTTCGTGTGTCTTCGTGTCGTTTCGTGGTTCAACTCTTTCGCTTTGGTGCGCTGCGTTCTAGGGGACGCCGACGGCGGAGTAGCCGGGGCGTGCGCGGACGGACGCGCCTTTGCGTGTGCTGCTGAGTTTGATCTTGCGATAGCCGCCGTTCTTTACCGGGTTTGAAGGGTAATAGCCGATGGCATACTGCGTACGCAACTCGGCGGTAATCTCTTTGAAGGCGGCGGGCAGCAGTTCGAGCGTGTCGGCGCGCGTCAGTTTGCCGCCCGACTTGCGTGCCAGATCGTTCAAATAACTGTCGGCGGTTTTGTAGAGCGCGTCGAGCATGAAGGCGAGTCCGTCTTCGTTCTCAGGCCGCGTATCGTCGCGCTGTTGCGGGTAGGGCGACTGCTGGCGCGGGTCGTTCGTGCGGCGCGGCGGCGCGGGCAGAGTGGGCATGGGGATGCCGCCGATTCTGGGTTGGCCGTCGTCGTTGCCGCCGGGGATCGTGCCGCCGGGGAAGGTTGTGCCAGTGGGGATGGGCAGCGCGCCGCCCTCGCTGCGCCCTTTGATGATCGCGGCGAGGTCTGGACGCCCGCCGCCCGCCGACTGCTCGCGCGCGATGCGCTCTGTCTCAAGGCGCGTGTTGTACCTGATCGGATAGATGATCGCGCCCGACTCTTCGAGCGCGCGGATGTTGTTGACGTAGCTGAAACTCTCGCTGCGAAAATCAACTCCGTCGGTGAAGATGACGATGGCCTTGCGGCGTCCACGGTCGTTCTTCAAGGCGGTGAGCGCGGTTTGCATCGCGTCGTAGAGTTTCGTGCCCTTGCCCGCGCGCACCGATTGAATCGCGCGCCCGATGCGCTCCTGATCGCTCGTGAACGGGCTGAGGTCGCGCACCTCGTCGTCGAACGACATCACCTTCACGCGATCCTTCGTTTGCAACCCGCCGACGAACGCGATGGCGGCGCGGCGTATGTCCTTCAACTTCTCCTCCGTGCTCGCACTGGTGTCGAGCATGAGGACGACCGTGAAGGGCTGCGTGACGGTTGCGAAGAAAGCTACCTCCTGCGGCACGCCGTCCTCCAAGAGCATGAACTCGTCCTTACGCATGTCCGGCACGTACGCGCCCGCGCGGTCGCTCACGACGACGGGGATGGAGACGAGGTTCGTATCAACCTTTTCGACATCGCCGTCGTCCTGCTGCGATGCGGCGGCAACCTCGGGCGCGTCGTCGCTTTTAGACGGCGCGGCGGGCGCGGTCTCCTTCTGCCGGTTGGGGTCTGTGTTCTTCTTTTGCTGGCTCGCGGAAGAGAGCGGCAGGCAGAGAAAGGCCAGAATCAAGCAGAGCGCGGCGGCTCTCGGCTTTAGCATGACGAAAACTCCTGTGCGACGAAAAGGACGGAACGGCTCACAACGAAACGGATGGCTCACGCTGAAAACAATCTGCTGGTCAGATGTGAGGCAGGAGGGACACGGTTGCTCAGCGTGCTTTAGCGGCGACGAGATAGGCGACCGCCGTGCGCGCCGGAACCTCAAACGTGATCGCGCCGCTCTCGATTCGCGCCCTCACTTTTGCGCCGAGCAGCGGCACGAGTTCCGCGCCGTCGGCGACTTCAAGAAACGCGGCGGGCGCAGTTGTTCGCTTCGGCGTGGCGGCGCGGTTGAAGGCGAGGAGGATCGTCTCAGTCGGAGTTTGACGCGCGAAGGCGTAAGTGTCTTCGTCGAACGCGAGATCGATCAGGCGACCGTGGCGCATCGCGGCGTGCTCGCGCCGTAGTTTCAACCAGTCGCGCGTCCACTCGAACATGCGCTGCTCACGCGGCGTGCGCCCGCGCTGCTCGAAAGCGTTGCGCGCATCGCCGGGAAAGCCGCCGGGGAAGTCGCGCCGGTTGTCGGGGTCGTCGCCGCCTTCCATGAAAATCTCGTCGCCGTAGTAAAGCTGTGGGATGCCGCGCACGCTCAGGAGAAACGCGTGATGCAGCATCGAGCCTTCGAGCGTCATGCCTTCGACGGAAGCGACGCGGCGCACGTCATGGTTGCTAGTCATCGAGACGAGCCGTGCGGCGTCCGTGTAGAGCGCGTCGTTTCGGAGCATCGAGCGGAGGGCGGAGACGGGCGACTTGTTCGTGAAGGCGTCGAGCGACGTTTGCCAGAGGGGAAAGTCGAAGAGCGAATCGAGTTGCGTATCAACGCCGTCCCAACCTGTGCGACCGCCGAGGAAATAGGAGACGTGGACGGGGTCGCGGTCGAACACCTCGCCGACCATCCACATATTCGGGTACTGGCGACGAAGCGCGACGCTCAAGTCGCGCATGAAGGCGCGCGGCATGTACTGGATCGTGTCCTGCCGGATGCCGTCCATGCCCGTGATGCCGACCCACCAGAGCGCGTTCTGAATTTCGTAGCGCGCCACTTCCGGTTCTTCCTGATTCATGTCGGGCAGATCGTCTGAGAACCAGCCGTCGAGCGTCGGGCGGCGCGCGGCGTCCGAAGCGTGCGGCGAGAGCAGGAGGTCGCCGCGAAAAGGGTTCCGCGTGTGGCGCGCGAGCGTGCCGTGAAACCAGTTGTCGAGCGGCGGATCATTGACCCAAGGGTGCTGCGAGCCGACGTGATTGGCGACTTGATCCTGAATAATCTTGATACCGACGGCGTGTGCTTTCTCGACCAACTCGCGGAGCGTCTCCATGTCGCCGAAGCGATCTTCGACGGCGTAATAATCAATGGCGTGATAGCCGTGATAATAGGTGTTCGGGCACCAGGGCTTGTCGCAGGTTTTGACGCCGTCCCAGTTGTCATACCAGGGGTTGAGCCAGAGGGCTGTGACGCCGAGTTCTTTCAGGTAGGGCAAGCGGTTGATGATGCCGCGCAGGTCGCCGCCGTGAAAGGCGCGCGGATTCCGGCGGTCGGTCGCTTCACGCGGCGCGCCCGTTGGGATGTCGTTTGAGGCGTCGCCGTTTGCGAACCTGTCCGGCATGATCAGGTAGATCACGTCGTCGTTCGTGATGCCCTGGAAGTGCGTGGCCGCGTCGAACGTCACGTTCAGGCGAAACGGAATCGAAGTCTTGCCGCTCGCCGTCTCCAGCGTGAGCGGGTAGTCGCCCGGCGCGGCGTTGGGGCTGATGTTGACGCTCACGAAGACATACGTGCCCGCCGGGTTGACGACGACCGCGCTCGTCTCTATCCCACGATGCGCGGACGCGACTCGCGCGCCGTGCAGATTCGCGCCGCGCACGAGCAGGCGCACGGGGTTGACGGTGTGCGCCGCCCACCACGAAGGCGGCTCGACTTTCGAGACTGTTGGCGCGGGCGGTTTTTGCGCGTGCGCGCTCGCGGCGAGACAGGCGAACGCAAAGACAGCTTGGAGAAGGAAGCGCGGGCGGAGTTTTGTGAACTTTGAAAGTGGCATGTCTTCTGGAGACGCTCCGCATCGAAGGTGACTCTAAAAGCCCCGTCGGGGGCGTTTGAAAATAGCCCGGCACTTGTAGTGCCGGGTTTAAGGAGTCAGTTAACAAGTTGAGTCCCGTAGGGACGATTGAGAAAGCGCGTCACTTTCATTTTTCAATCGTCCCTACGGGACTCAAAACATTTTGTGCGCGCTTATCCCCGGCACTAAAGTGCCGGGCTATTTCCAAACGTCCCTACGGGACTTGATTTCGCGTCTGTAAACTCTCACTTGCCTTTGAAAGTTTTCACCAGAGCGACGAGCGCGGCGATCTCTTCTTTGGAGAGTTTTTTGCCGAAGGCGGGCATCTGTTTGCGCCCGTCGCGGATCGAGGCGGTGAGCCGTTTTTCGCTGATGCGCTCTCGCTTCCACCAAGCGTCGTCGGCCAGATTCGACGCCGCGAAGAGTTTGCCCATCGGCGTTGCGCCGCGCCCGTCCGCGCCGTGGCAACGCGCGCAGTTTTCCATGAATAAATTTTTCGCGCTCGCCAGTTGTTGCTGCTTGCGCGACAACTTCTTCTGCGTTGTGGCCGCCGTCGCACTCGCGCGACGACCGTGATAGTTGCTGCCCACAGAGACGCAGGCGAGCAACAACCCGACGATTATCAACTTCCCTCTTCTTCCCATGATCACTCTTTGAGACAGACGCCTTACGCCACGCCCGCGCCGGACGATACGGACGCCGCGCGCGCCGCTGTAGTCGCTTTCCTTTCGCTCAATTGATGGACGTGCCACGGCACGCTCTCGTCGCTTATCTGAAGTCGCGTTTGATCTTGCACAGTTCGCCGAGTTGCTGCCACGACTGATGGTGGCGCGTGTAGCCTGCGAGGAGGCGGCGCAGGTTCGTCTCCGCTATTTGCAACTCGCCGTGCTTGACGTTGATGCGCGTGCGCTGGAAGAGAGCGCGCAAGTTGTTCGGATTGGCGGCGAGCTATTCTACTCTTAAACTAACTGCCGACAAAAGTGTAAGACTCGCGACCGGCGCGGCTCACGTTTAGCGCGGCGGTTTGACGCCCTCGCCGGAGACGGAGGCGGGCAGGGGCGCGGGCGCGGGCTTGTCGCCTTCGTCCGTGGTGCCCGTGGCGGCTTCCCCGCCGAGCGGCGTCGGGTCGTGTTTGCGCGCCTCTTGAAAACGTTTGAAGATGGCGAGTTCGCGCTCAGCATCGGCTTTACGCTTGAGCCGCGAGTAGGCCGTGAACAGTTGATAATGGATGCCGGGGTCGTTTACGTTCAAGGCCGCGCCGCGTTCGAGCGGCGGCAAGGCTTCGTCGTAACGTTTCAGTTTGACCAAGAGCCGACCGAGATCGTGGTGCGCGGCGAAGTTCTGCGGGTCGAGCGCGATGGCCTGCCGGAGCAGACGCTCGGATTCCTGCGTCTCGCCGCGCTGGTTGGCGATGTAGCCGAGGTTGGTGAGCACATCTGGGTTGTCGGGTTGCAGCGCGAGCGAGCGGCGGAAGGCTGCGAGCGCATCGTCATACTGCCCTTCGGCGCGCGCGGCGTAGCCGATCAGGTAATAGAGATTGGCGTTGTCGGGGAAACGTTTGAGCGCGGCCTCGAACACTTCGCGCGCGCGCGGGTAATGCTTGCTGCGAAAGTTCGCGACGCCGAGACGGACGTGATAGATGAACTTGGCGGAATCCTGTTCGAGCGCGCGCTGGTAATAGGGGATGGCCTCTTCGGTCGCACGCCGCTTGAGCAGTTCTTCGCCGATCATAAAATTCGCTTCCGCGAACGCGGGTCGCAAACTGAGAGCGCGACGCCAGAGGTCAATCGCCGTCTGTCCTTCGTTGCGCGCGGAAGCGACGAGGCCGAGACGATAGTAGGGTTGCGGATCGTTCGGCGCGAGCGCGGCGGCGGCTTGGAGGGCGCGCGCGGCTTCGTCCAAGCGGTCGAGATTGTAGAGCGCGACGCCGAGGTTGTAGAGCACCTCGAACGTCTGCGGGCGCAACGTGTTCGTGTGCTCGAAGAGCGGCACGGCGCGCGCGTACTCTTGCGCCTCGGCGAGACTGAGCGCGAGCGTGAAGAGGACGCGCGGGTCGTCGCCCGCCAACTGCTCGATTCGTTCGGCCAACCTGCCCGCGTCTTCGCTGCGCCCGTCGTGCGCGTAGGCGTTCGTGAGCGTGAGCAGGAGCGGGAGGTCAACCGTAGGGGGAGCGCCGGCGGCGCGGGGCATGAGGCTAAGACTGGCGGCGCGTTCGAGCAGGGGGATGGCGCGTTTGTAGTCGCCGCGCGCGGCGTAGAGCGCGCCGAGATTGAAGACGGCGAAGGCGTTGTCGGGCGCGACGCGCAGCGCGGCCTCGAAACTTTCGATGGCCTGTTCGATGCGGTTCGTGCGCGAGAGCAGCACGCCGAGGTTGGCGAGCGCGGGCGCGTGCTGCGGGGCTAAACGGAGCGCGTCGCGGTACTCGCGTTCGGCTTCGCCTGCGCGCCCGCTTTTGTCGAGAGTGACGCCGAGGAGCGTGTGCGCGTTCGGATCGCGCGGCGCAGCGTTCACGGCCTTGCGCGCCGCCGTTTCGGCTTCCGCAAGTTTGCCCGCTTGCAAGAGCGCGGCGGCTTCGCGCAACAGTGTGTCAACGCTGTCGGCTTCGCGCGTGGCGGCGGGGCGTCTTTTTTGTGACGGCTGCGCGGCGAAGGTCGGCGCGGCGGCATGTGCGCTGTAGATCGGTGCGGCGAGCGCGAGGCAAGCGACGAGGCGCGCCGCCGTGTGGAAGATGCTGCGGGGAAAACTGCGCGTGGCCGGGTGGTATTGCATCAAGTGTCAGGTTAAAGACTTCCGCGCGTGATCTCAAGCGAGTTGAGATTGAGTGTGCTTAGAATAAGACTTCACCGCAGAGACGCAGAGACGAAACGCAGAGTTAGCACAGAGAGTTGAGTAATCTTCTCAGCGGTTCTCTGCGGCTTGGCTCTGCGTCTCTGTGGTGAAGGGTTTTAGTCTCATCAAATTGCTAACTACTACTAGGAGCGGCGCGCGGAAGTCGGAAAGCGCGGCCTGTAAAGTAATCGAGTGGCGAGCGGATTGTGCTTCCGGCTCGCCACTCGATTCGCACGCTGCTGGTGTCGCGCTGCCCGTTTTTAGAAGAGCAGTTTGATCGCAAACTCCATCTGGCGACGGCGTTGCTCGTTCGTGTCTCTGCCGAAGTCGGTCGTGTTGTTGATGTCGCCGTTCGGGAAAGAACGGTTGACGCGGTTCAACACGTTGTAGGCGGAGAAGCGGAACTGCGCTTTGAAGTCTTCGCTGATCCAGCGGACGGGGAAGTTCTTGAAGAGCGACGCGTCCCAGTAGAACTGCTTCTGACCACGGAACACGTTGCGACCGAGCGAGCCAAACGTCGGCCCGCCCACGAGACCCGGGAAGACGGGCGTAACCGCCGAACGGAAGGCCGCGCGGTTGAGTTGTCGTCCGGCCGCGCGGTCTGCCGCCGTCGGCGTCGGGTCGCCGATGATGTCCACGCGCCCGCCGTTGGCCGTGACGTTGTAGACGGGGCCGCTTTGGAGCGTGATGATGTTGTTGAGTTGGAAGCCGCCGATCAGGAAGTCGAGCGCGGCGGGCATGTCGCCGCCGTAGGTGCGCCCGCGACCGAGCGGCAGATCGTAGACGTTGGCGAAGGTGAAGCGGTGGCGCACGTCCGTGTCGGAGTTGCCGCGTTCGAGTTCCGGCCTGAGCGGGTTGTCGGGGCCGCAATCGCGCGCGCTCGCGCCGTTCGAGCAGATGCCGCCCGGCGAATCGTCAATGGCGTGCGCCCAGGTGTAGGACGACAGGATTGACAGGCCGCGAGAGAAGCGTTTCTCCAATTTGGCCTGCATCGCGTTGTAGCTGGAACTGCCGGTGTAGCGTGTGGCGACCACTTCGTTGATGCCGAGCACTTCGCGCGAGCCGGGGCCGCCCTGATCGCCCGCCGTGCCGATGTTACTCAAGACGAGCAGGTTTCTGCCAAGCGATCCGACGTAGGCGATGTCGGCCAGCCAGTTCGGAGCAAACTCATACTGCGCGGTCAAGTTGTACTGGTGATACATCTCGTCCTTGCGGTTCGGGTCGTTGAAGAGCAGACGCCCGCCCGTGGGCGCGGCGAAACTCGTGCCCGGAGCCGCGATGGTGCCGACCGAGAGGGGCACGCCCGCGTCGAACAGGTAGCGCGCCGGGATACCGGCGCAGCCCGAGCCCGTCGGGTTGGTGATCGGGTTGCAGTTGTAGCTGGATGCGCCCGTGCCGGGGTTGGCGGTCAAGGGTTGCGCGCCGCTCACGTCGGTCGTGTAGAGGATGCCGTAGCCGCCGCGAATGACGAGCGACTTGTCTTCTTTGAGTCCGCTATAGGCGAAGCCGAAGCGCGGCCCGAAGTTGTTCATGTCGGTTTCGGCGAGGTCGCGCCCGCCCGGCGCGCCGTCGCCCGCGACGTTGATCGTGCGCGCGACGGGGTCGAAGTTCGTCTGCGCGTCGAAGCGTTCGGTCGGCGCGGTGAAGATGTCGTAGCGTAGGCCGAGATTGAGCGTCAGGTCTGGACGCACTTTCCAGTCGTCCTGCACGAAGAAGGCGATCTCTTTGCTCGACTGGAAGAAGGGGCCGCCCGGATCGCCGCGCGTCAGGAAGCCGGGGCTGTAGCCGAGGAGGAAGTTGGCGAGCGACGAGCCGGTGTCGTTCGGGCCGATGCCGTTGTAGTTGCCGGAGACGAAGCCTCGATCAATCGAGTTGCCGGTCACGGGGTCGGCCACGTTCGAGGTGCCGTACTGGTAGTTGCCCTTCGTGCCGCCGTTGCGCCCGCCGTCGAAGTTGCTGTTCTGGCGCACGCGATAGTCGCCGCCGAACCTGAAGGTCGAACGGCCTTTCACGACCGTCACGGCGTCAACGAAGTTGAAGTTGTTGGAGAGGAAATAGAACGGCCCGCCGTCGCCCGTAAACTCTGTGGCGCGGTCTGTGCCGGTCAGATTGTCCACGATGCCGACGAGGACGATGCCGCTCGACGTGTCGCCCAGATTGATGTTGCGCGCGCCGAGGTTGGCCGAGACGTTCGGGGAGAAGCCGCCCGTGCCGTTGACGCCCGTGTTGAAGATGCCGATGGAGACGCGCGTGACGCCGAAGCGAGCATCGTTGACGACCGAGGGCGTGAAGATGTGCGTGTCGCCCATCGTGAACCCTTTGGAGTTGCCGAACTCGTCGCCCGCAGAGGGGCCGGCCGGGAGGTCGTTGCCGTTCGGCGACGCGCCGAGCGGGAAGAAGTTGTCGCGCGAGCGCGCCGTGTCGGATTTGCTGTAACGCGCGAAGAAAGAGTTTTTGTCCGAGAAGCGGTGATCGATCTTCACGTCGTAGCTGTCAACGTTCGCGCGCTCCGAGCGATTGGTGGAGAAGTTGCGTCCCGCGCCGGGGAGATTCGGGAGCGGGAAGGCGTTGAGGTAGTTGAGCGCAAACGGCGAGAGCGCGCCGCAGGTCGGGCAGTTGCGGAGGTCGTTGCCGGGGACCGGCACGCCCGCAGGAGAGAAGATCGTGCCTTGCGGCGCGGTGACGAAGCGTGTCGTGCCGTCGGGGTTGCGCACGGTGTATCTGACGAGCGTGCCGGGGACGAGCAGTTCGCTGAAGTTGCCGACGCGCATGAGCGCGGTCGGGACGGGCACGTCCGAAGGCGATTCGCCGCCGCCGAAGATGGGCGTGCGGTTGCGCTGCCCTGCGAGCGAGACGAAGAAGAAGGAGCGATTGCGACCGTCGTAGAAATGAGGGCCACCCTCGCCGAAGCGCGGCAGGAAGATCGGCCCGCCGACGACGCCGCCGAAGTTGTGCGTGATGTAATTCGGAACCTGCGCGTTCGGCTCGTCGAAGCGCGAGGCAGCCGCGCTCAGGAAGCGTCCCTGATATTGCTCGAAGGCCGTGCCGTGCACCGAGTTGCCGCCCTGCTTGAAGGTGGTGGAAATGACGCCGCCGCCCGCGCGCCCGCTCTCGGCGGTCGGCACGCTCGATTCGACTTTGAACTCGGCGATGGCGTCCGGCTGCGGGTAGATCGCGATCTGGCCGAACTGCGACTCGTTGTTGTCAACGCCGTCGAGCCGGAAATTGTTGTTGGTGGCACGCGCGCCGTTGACGACGAGGACGGAACCGCCCGACTCGCGGAAGCGCGTTGACTCCGTGTTGTTCTGGCCGCCGCCGCCCGCGACGAAGTTGCCGCCGCCGCCGAGCAGGCCGAGGTTCGGGCGCGTCACGCCCGGCGAGAGCGCGGCGAGGAGTGTGAAGTTGCGTTGCGCGATGGGCAGGTCGGTCACTTCGCGCCCGGTGATCAAATCGCCGCGCACGCTCGTCTCGCTTTCGACCAGAGGCCCTTGATCCGTCACCGTGACGACATCGCCGCCGACCGCGCCGACTTCGAGTTGCGCGTCAATCGGCAGGCGCGCGTTGGTCTCAAGCTTGACCGACTCGTTCACGACGGTCTTGAAGCCCGACGCTTCGATGGTGACTTTATACATTCCCGGATCGAGGTTGGGGAGGGTGTAGAGTCCTTCCTCGTTCGTCGTGTCTTCCGCCGAAGTGTTGGTGGCAAGGTTTACGGCGGTCACTTTCGCGCCGTTCACCACGCCGCCCTGAGCGTCTGTGATGGTGCCGAGAATCGTGCCTTTATTATTTTGGGCATGGAGGGGAGACGCCGTAAAGGCGAAGCAAAAGAGTAGAGCGAAGAGTTGAGCGGCTCGTCGCGGGGTGACGCGGTAATAGTTCATAGCTTTCGGCCTCGTGCTGTGGAGATGCCTGCAAGAGTCGTTGCTCACTTTAAGGGCGTCACCGTTGCCCGACACGAAGTTCGAGCGCGGGTGACGATAAATTGTGCAGAGCCACTCTTTCGGCGAGAAATTTTTGCTGATGATTGAACGGAACGTGCGAAGGACAGTTTGTTGCTTGCCCGAACGAAGATTTTTAATACAGAATCCGCGCCCTGTCAATCCATTTTTCCCGCGCCCGCTGCCCTGTCGCCGCAAGTTTCCCGCCGCACACATTGCCCACCCATCGCCGCAGCAGACTTCCCTACTCCCGATCCGTCGCCTTATCCAACGCGCGTTTCGCCTCGTCAATCAATTCGTTGTTGCGCTCGTAGGAGAGCGGCGCGTCCGTGTTGACGGCGTGGCGCGGCGGGTAGGCGTGCGCGGCATAGACCGGGTAAGCCTCCGTGCGCAGGTGCGCGAGCATGTGATGACCGCGACGCGCGGCGCGTTCGTGCCGGAGCGCGGAGATGTCCAAGGGCGCGACGACGATGCGCTCGCCCGGCCCCGGCGAAGCCTGCGCCAGAAGCCGCCCGTCGTAATCAACCACCTGACTGCCGCCCGGCCACGAATACGGCGGGTAGTGCTTGAGACTCGCGCCCTGATTGGCGGCGACGACGTAGGCCATATTTTCCAGCGCGCGACAACGATTGATGATCGTCCACCAGTCCATCGGCTCGGTCGCGCCCCAGGGGTCCATGTAAGCCGAGACGCGCACCAAAACTTCCGCGCCGTTGGCGGCGAGTTGCCGGATCGCTTCGGGGAACAGCCAGTCGTAACAGATGGCGCAGCCGATCTTGCCGATCTCCGTGTCGGCCACGGGAAAGAGCGGCTCGTCGTAGCCTTCCAGATCGTGCGGGCTGGTGTGCACCTCGTAAGGAATCCACGTGTTCACCTTGCGGTATTTATACAGGATGCCCTGTGGCGCGATGAGACAGGTCGTGTTAAAGACCGCGCCCGGCCACTTCGGGTCAACTTCGAGCATCGAGCCGCTTTGAATATAGACGTTGTGCTCGCGCGCCTTCTGCTCCAGACGCTCCGTGTGCTCGTTCGGAATCGGCACGGCCAACTTCTGCCTCAACTCTTCGAGTGTGGCGAAGACCGGCGCGGCGTGCGCAAACTCCGGGAAGACGACGAGACGGACGGGCAGAAACGGAGCCGCGCCCGCCACCGCCGAGTCCACGAGCGACAACATCCGCTCCGTGTTGCGATGCATCTCGCGCCGCTCCAAAGGATTCGGCTGATCAACCTGACAGGCGGCGACAGAATATCTGATGTGTTCCATAAGCTTAAAAATCCGTCTGCTCGATGACGGAGATGACTTTGCCGTACTGATCTTTTTCCAACGCGACGACAGCTTGAGCGAACTCAAGGAAAGATTTCGCTATCACTTCGCGGACGACGATTCGAGAATTAACCAATATAGCCTCGTGTTCAAGTCGTACAATCGGAAACTCACGATTCTTTGAACTCCCACCCGTGTCAAAGCAGATCGGATCGTACCCGCCGTCGGCAGGGCGCGCAAATTGGATGTAACCGGCCTTGTGCGTCACGTCGGCCATCACCTTATCTCTAAAGACGGCGTTTGCGAGTTCGTCATATCCCCCGTCCCCGTTGTTGGCGAATAAGGCCAGCGTCCCGACTTCAAAAGAAGGAAACGAATAGCGCGCCACGAGCGAGCGAAAAGAGGGCGGCAAACGCGCGGGAAGTTTATGCTCGAATTGCTCGACCCACGGCGCGGCCTTCACAGCGACGACCGGAACCCCGACCGAACTGACGACGCGGACGAAACCGTCAATGACATCATGCCTATTCATTGTAAAGCAGTGACGAGTGACAAGTGACGAGTGACGAGAGAAAAATAGGTTTCGGGTTTCAGGCTTCAGGTTCCATGTTTCAGGTTTCAAGTCTCAGGTCTGTTTCAGGTCTAAGGCTCTTTTATTTTTAACTTGTCACTCGTCACTTGTCACCCGTCCCTGCTTTAAAGCCACTGTTTTCGTCATTGGCGCGGCGACGAGGCGCGTGTTGTAGCGTTCGAGGTAATCGAGGTGCGCGGGCGTGTGGGGGAATGTCTCCGGCCAGCGATAGGGATATTCGCGCATGCGGTGGAACGGGAGCGGCGCAACCTCTTCGGGGCTGGCCGAGTTGATGTCCATCTCCTTGCTGTAGCCGTCGGCGTAGAGCAGGAACGTGCGCGTCCAACCGGGCGCGAGCGGCGCAAGCGAGCTTGCGTCAAACGAGATTGCCAACTCGTCGCCGGGTCGCGAGATGACAAACATGTCGTCCACCGCTTGCACCAACTCGCGCACGTCGCCCTCGCGCGTGTAACGCCCGGTGAAAACTTTCCACGGCAAATTGAACGAGACGCGCGCGTAATCGTAAACGTAAGGCTCGCGCCCGTCGGGCGACGTTTCAGCCGAGAAGCCGCGCCAGCGCAAGTCCGCCCGGATGGGGTCGAGCCGCGTGAGCGTCGTGGGAGCGGGCGTGCCCGAACGGTCAACCAGAATCCGATCCCAGTAGATACGCATGTTCGTTAGGATGCGCACCTCGCGGCTCCGTGAAAGAAATTTTCCGGTGAGGTCAACGACGACGGTTTGCGGTCGCCCGACGGGAATCCCTATGTCTTCGACGACCGTGCGCCAGCGGCCGCGCGCGTCTTTGACTTGCAGCGCGGGCGGGCGCAGGCTCAGGCGGCGATGCGCGGCGGCGACGTTGTCGCTGGAAAAAGCGTAATCAGTCCAGCCGTTCATTAAAAGCAAAATCCGTTTCGCGCCGGTTTTGCCGAGATTGAGCGTCAGAGCGTGTTCTTCGGCGTAGCCGCGAATGCGATGCAGTTTAAAATCGTCCGGGTAACGCCGGTCGATTTTCGCGATGCGCTCAAGCACGTCGTTTCCCTTATCATCGACGGCGGAAAGCGGCGGGCGGGCGTTTTGCGCCGCGTAAAGTTTGAAACGGGAAGCGGTCGGATTGCCCAAGCCTTCATTCGGATAAACTTCCGTCTCC
>DASYMM010000020.1:0-1580 GCA_036009085.1 Pyrinomonadaceae bacterium
CAACATTCAACTTATCAAAGCTAGAGCAACTCTAAATTTCTCCCGCCTACCTCTCGCCCCCGAAACTGTTCGCCGCCGCGCCTGCGGCTGATGCCCTCTTCGGTCGTGTCGAGCGTGACGACTTCGTAGAGCGTCGCCTCCTTGTCGGGCTGCTTGCGGAGTATCCGCCCGAGGCGTTGGATGTGCTCGCGCGTCGAACCCGAACCGGAGAGGACGATGGCGACGGAGGCGGCGGGAATGTTCACGCCTTCGTTCAAAACCTTCGACGTGGCGAGCGCGAGCACGTCGCCCGCGTTGAACGCCGCGAGCCATTCGCGCCGCTCCTTGATGTTCGTCTCGTGCGTGATGGCCGGAATCAAAAATTGCTCCGAGATGCGATAGACCATCTCGTTCTCGGCGGTGAAGATGAGCACGCGATCCCTGCGATGACGCTTCAACAGTTCCGAGAGCACGCGCAACTTCGCCTCCGTGCCGAGCGCGATCCGCTTCGACTCTCGATAGGCCATCATCGCGCGCCGCCCCGCTTCGCTCCGCGCGCTCGCCGCGATGAAGAGTTGCCACCCGCGCAGGCTGCTCAGGCGGATGTTCTTCTCTTGCAGAAAACTTTTGAAGACCGCCCGCGACGCTTCGTAAGCCGCGCGCTCCGCCGCGCTCAACTCCACGTGCAGCCGCACGATGCTGTAATCCGACAAATATTCACCCGCCAGTTCGCGCGCTTCGCGGCGATAGACGATGGGGCCGATCAACTCTTCAAGGAGCGCGTCTGCGCCGTCGGCGCGTTCGGGCGTCGCGGTCAGTCCGAGCCGGAAGGGCGCGAGCGACATCTCCGCCGCGTAGCGAAAAACGTCGCCCGGCAGGTGGTGGCACTCGTCGAAGATGACGAGGCCGAATTTATTGCCGAGCCGTTCCATGAAACGAAAGGCGGAGGCGTAGGTCGTCACCGTCAACGCGCCGACTTCAAAGAAGCCGCCGCCGATCAGTCCGATCTCGGCTTGAAAGCAAGAGAGCAGCAGGTCGTACCATTGATTCATCAAGTCAATCGTGGGCACGACGACGAGCGTGGAACGCTGCGTCTGTTCAATCGCCATCTGCGCGACGAGACTTTTCCCCGCGCCCGTCGGCAGGATAACGACGCCGCAACGCTCAACCTTGCGCCACGCGGCGATTGCTTCCTGCTGGTAGGGTCGCGGCTCGACCGTGAACTTCGTCGGGAAGTCGAACGTGTGATAGGCGCGCGCTTGATCCTCGAACGTCACATTCCTGCGTAACAGTTCGCGCACGACATGGCGATAAGCCGACGCGGGCGCGCGCCAGCGCAGGACGCGTTCGTCCCAACGAAAACTCTGCGGCACGTCCGCAGCCGCGCGCCCGACCCCGTCGAGCAAGAGCGTCCCCGCGTCGAAGCGCAGCACGATTGATTTCGCATCAGTCACAACTATCAGAGTACAACAGGCGGGCGCACACTGCGAAAAGACGGCGGGAAAAGGTTGGGGCGTTCGGGTTATAATCGCCCGTGATGCTTACGATTGACGGCTCACAAGGCGAAGGCGGCGGGCAGATCATCCGCACCTCGCTCGCGC
>DASYMM010000021.1:0-7828 GCA_036009085.1 Pyrinomonadaceae bacterium
AATCATCAATGATGCAATAAATTATGGTCGTGTGATCGATCACCGCTCCCCTCCTACTTTCGTTTGGCGACGAAGTGGAGGGGATTTTCCTTTGCTTCTCAAAGAACTGGCAAACTGCTAACTAGCAACTTGGATTATTTACGTTTGACGATTCGCGATTTCGGAATAGCGATTTACGGCTTTCGTTCTTTCTCGTCACCCGTCACTTGTCACTCGGCACTGTTGTGATTGCCGCGCTGAGGTCGCGTTGGGCGACATAGACGCCCGCCGAGTGTGAACCGATCAGGAGTTTGCCGGAGTCGCGCGTGTCGAAGGCGAGCGCCCAGACGCGTCGGCTCGGCAGATCGGGGTCAACGCGTTTCCAAGTCTTGCCCGCGTCTATCGAATGAAAGACGCCGTTGCCGTCTGCGCGTTCGTATGCGCTGCCGACGAAAATCTCGTCGGTGTTTTTCGGGTTGATGAGAATGCTCGTGAAACTGCCGTAGGGCAGATCGCCGCCGCGCCGCTGCCATTTCTCGCCGCCGTCGTGCGACATGAAGAGCGTGTGCGACGTGCCGACATAGACGTAAGCGGAACGCAGCGGGTCTTGTTCGATCACGTTGATCGGCACGGTCTTCGGGATGCCTTCAACTTCGCGCCACGTCTGCCCGCTGTCGCGCGAGACGAGGACGCCGGAGTTTGACGTGCCGACGTAGATGGTCTGCGGATTTTGCGCGCTCGTGGAGACGGAGAGCGTGCGCGCGTCGAGGCCGGGGCCGAAGGGCAACTTCTCCCAACCCTTCAACGGATCGGCGCTACCGTAGAGTCCGTTGTTGGTGGCGGCGAGAATCTTCAAACCGCCGTCGGCTTCGGGCAGATAAGCGAGCGCGTTGATCGTTTCGGCTAAGGCGATGGGCGCGGACTGCATTCCCTGCTCGACGCCGATTGATTGTTTGCCGCCGCCGAGTCCGAGCGCGGTCAGAGTCGCATCGTCGAACTTGCCTGTCTGCGGCAGTTCCTTCGCCGCTTGAAACTGGCGGATGGCGGTGACGGTGCGCGTGCCGGCCTGCCCGTCGGGCGTGCCTGCGTCGTAGCCCGCCGCGTTCAAGGCTGCCTGCGCGCGCATGACCATATCGTCGGCGCGTTTGGCCGGGACGGGCGGCGCAGGACGCGGTTCCTGCGCGGCGGCTGTCGCCGCACTTGCCGCCGCAGCTTTTTTACGGCGCGCCGCAGCCGTTGTAGCCGCCTTGCTCTTCGTCGCAGCGGGAGCGCGACGACGCGACGCAGCGGTTGAGGCCGCAGCCTTTTTCTTCGGCTTGGCGACGGGCGAGGCGACGTTCGGCGCGCCGATTGGCGACCACGACAGGCCGCGATCAGTCGAACGGTACAGGCCGAGATTTGTGCCGAGGTAGATGATGTTGGCGTCCGTGCGGTCTTGCAGAATGGAATAACCGATCAAGCGGCTCGGCATGTTGCGCATCGAAGGCTGCCAGGTGGTGCCGCCGTCGTTGCTGACGAAAAAGAAGCCGCCGCCAGTCGCCGTGTTGATCGTGGAGGCATAGATGCGCCCCGCGCGTTCGCGGTCGGGCATGATGGCGTAGGCGCGCCGCCCGCTGAAGCCTTCGTTGCTCGGCAGGAAGTTTTTACCGCCGTCGCGCGAAACCATCACGCCGTAGTTGTTCGTGCCGAGATAGACCACCTGCGGCTCTTTCGGGTGCACGGCGATGGAGTTGATTTCGAGCGTGCGCGAGGTGTTGAGCATCCACGAATCGCCGCCGTTCGTGGAACGCCAGAAGCCTTCGGTCGTTCCGGCGTAGATGGTGGAAGGGATGGCCGGGTGTTGCACGATGTCGCGCGTGCGGCGCGATTGCGAGGGGATGCCCTGCACCTTGCGCCAGTTTGCGCCCGCGTTCTGCGACTCGTAGATGCCGCTGCAAGCCGAGGCGATCACGTGATTGGGGCGCGTCTCGTCAATCTCGATGGCGAACACGTCCGAGTCGTCAATCATGCCGGTCTTGATGGACTTCCAGGTCTGCCCGCCGTCCTCCGTCTTCCACGGCAGATGCCACGTGCCGATATAAATTGACTTGGCATCGCGCGGGTCGACGGCGATGGATTCGACGTTACGTATATCCGGGTAGGCCGAGGTGGGAAGCTGCTCCCAGGTGTCGCCGGAATCCATGGAGCGATAGACGCCCCGGTTTGAACCCGTGATCAAAATGTTGGGGTCGGAAGACGACTGCGCGAGCGAGTGCAACGCTTCGGTCTTGAGTTCGACCGATTCGCGCCACGTCTCGCCGCCGTCGGTTGACTTGAAGAAGCCGCCCGGCTCTTTGTGCTTGTGCGCGGCGACGTAGATGGTCTTCGGGTCGCGCGGGTCAATGATGATGTGGTCAATATAGATGCCGGGACGGCTGAAATTTGCGAGGCGCGACCAGGTGCGCGCGCCGTCCGTGGATTGATAAATCTGGCCGTCAATCGTGCCGAGATAGAGGTGCTGCGAATTGCTCGGGTCAATGACGAGTTCGCGCACGTCGCCGCCCATCGGCCCGGCGATAGACCAACTCAGGGTACGGTCGGCTGCGTCTTGCGTCGTGTCAATGAAGTGTTCGGCGGCGGCGGCGTTGGCGACGGTGCGCGGGGGCAGCGTCAGCGGCACGATTAAAGTTAAAAGAACGAAGAACAGGGATATTTTTTTTATTGGCCGGGTCATCAGTTTCCTCTGTGGCAGCTGGCGTTTAAAACTCTAGGGGGGATGCTCGAACGTCTCACACGCTGGCGACTGAACCATTCTTCGCCGCGCATATCATAAAGAATTCGGGGGGAATTTCATAACTCATAAGATGCGCCGCCGGATCAGAGCCGTTGCATGAAATCTTCTGCGGGCGGGGCGCGCTGTAAAAGCGAAGCGGGCGATGCTTCTTTAGGAGAAACATCGCCCGCGTTCGGTGAAGGGTCGCGTGCGGCTCTTTACAGGCCGCGTGCGCGAGCGTTTGTCTATAGGTTACTCGTCGTCGTCGCGTCTGCCACGGCGGCGCGGTGCGCGTCTCGGCGGGCGGGTCACTTGTACCTCGCTCGCGTCAACGTTGGGCGACGCAGTGGGCGGTGACGCACCGCTCGGGACGAGCCAGAGTTCGGTGGTGGCCTCTTCTCTGAATCCGCCATCGAGGGTCGCGATTCGCCCGGCATCAATGCCGCGCGAGTTCACCAGATAATTCTTGGCGAAATCGGCACGCGTCTGAGCTTCACCGGCCGGACCACGGCGTCCGCCGTAGGCGATGATGTAGCCCTGCGCGCCCGGATCGTTCTGCAACGCCACGGCGAAGTTGTCGAGACGTGCTTTCTCGTCGTTACGAGCGATCCTGCCGTAAGTGTCGAACTGCGTCGGCGTCGGCGTCACTGCCGGAATTTCCGGCGTCGGCGTCGGCGTCGGCGTGTATTCTGGCGTCGGCGGAGGCGGAATGGCTTCGCAAGTGCAACGCTCAACCGTCACCGTCGTCGAAGAGAACGCGATACAGCCGCAACCGTCGTCAACTTCCACGGAGGCCGTGTAGGTGCCGGGCTGGACGCCCGACAAGTCCCACGTCACGTTGGCGCCATCGCCCGTGATGCGTCCGCCGGTGGTTGACCACGTGTAAAGGAGCGTGTCGCCGTCAGGGTCAGTCGCGTTAGCCGCGAGTTGAACCGTGCTGCCGGTGGCCGTGCAGCCTTCGACGGGACGTTGATCGGGGCCGCATTCCGCAGCCAAGACCACTCTCGACGGGCTGGCCGAAACTGCCGTCGTCGGCGGGTTGTTCGGGACGACCGTAGGAGCGCGCTCGTTGCGGCGACCAGCCCAGAACTGGAAGATATAGCCGTGCGCGTCATCCGAGCGGATGAAGTTGCGCGGGAAATCGTCCGGGCCGCGGTCGTTGAAGATGCGGCTGCCCTGCTGGTTCATGTGCGCGCGATAAGCTGCGCTGAAGCCCATCCAGCGTTTCGGGAAGACGCGAATACCGGCCAGAAAATCAATCGGGTTGTTCTGGAAAGCGTTCGGCGTTCTGCCGCCCACATACTGCACCGACTTCATTTCGATGATCGGCTGGAAGTGCTGCGTCACAGGGAAGTCAATACCGACGCCCGCGATCAGTTCGTCGGGACGGTCGAGCAAGACCGCATCGCCCAACAACTCGCTGCGCGGGTTGCTGTTCAGGATGTAGCCGAGGTTGGCCGAGACATTGACGCTGCGGCTCAGACGACCATCCGCGAACATGACCAAACCGAAGTCGCCGATGTTGCCACCGGGACTTGAGCCACGCTGCATCTGGTTGAAGCCGCTGCGGTCGTCAGCATTGTCTGCGTAGAAGCGATAAAACGGAATGAAACCGAAACCGAAAGGATTATCGGGGCCGGTCAGACGCCATTTCGCGCCGATGCTGAAAGTGCTGAACGACGATTCGCCGTAGAGACGGCTGATGAACGGCGCATCGGGCAGGTAAGTCGGAGCCAGCGTAAAGACGTCAGGCACGACTATCGCGCTCGTCGTCAAGGTCGCAGGCACGACTCTCTGGCGCAACACGATGCCCGGCAGGATGCTGCCGAAGATCGAGCCGATGCCGGGGAAGTTCGCCGCCGCGCCGAACTTGCTGCCGCCGGCATTATTTCCGGTCGGGCCGGCGAGCGTGAACACGAAACGCGGGTCGAATCCGGCGAAGCCGTTACTGAAGTTGCCTGCCGAACCGCCGACGAACGGGAACTGCACGAAGGGCTGATTCCCGACCGGGCGGAACAGAGCCTGCTGGCCGATGACCACGTTGTTGACCGGCGCAAGCACGATGGCCGCACCGCTCTGCAACGCCGTGGCGGCGACTGCTCCGGTATTTATCAAACGCGCGGTGTAGAACGCGGTGTTCGGCAAATAGAAGCTTGACAGGTTCTGTGGATTATTAACTTTAACGCCGCGATACGCGTCCGTATTGAAGAACAGTTCCAGATGGTCTGACAGACCGATCTGGAAGCTGACCGGCACTTCCGTGATGTCCACGTTGCCGGGGTCGCGGTCAAAGTTGCTGTAAGCAATACTGAATGTGAATTCACCCTTACGCAGCGTCGAGCCGTCATAAATGGTGAAGAGTCCGGTGGGGCCGCCAACGGGGCCACCTGTGCCTACGGTCGGAGCGGTGTTTCTCGGATCATCCGCCGGCCGAAGTGTTTGAGCTGATACTGCGGCACACAGCACCAACAGGGTGAGCGCCATAACGGACGCTCTTCTCGCGAGTCTCATCGCATTCCTCCTGCGAAATGAGTAATGTAATTTTGCGGGAAGGGGCGACTGCCAATCCCTGACCCAAAGGTTCGCGCGTTTGCCCGTGTAAATCTGGTGTTCGACGACTTGCATCGTGTTAACACGAACATTCCCTTGTACTTTTGGTGGGATGCAGACGCTCCAACTACAAGCGTACACAACAGAGTCAATGTAAAACTGCTACCGCCCTCGAACGAAACGCCTTGTAGCTGGAGCGGAGCAGCGAGAGGAGCCGAACACGTATTCTGTGTTCGCGGGCGCTTAAAACCTGCCTCTTTGCGCCTCTCAACTGTATTCTTCTTTAGCCTGATTAACTTAAAGACGTTACTGCTTATACAAAACAGTGACGCCCATGTCAACGCCGGGAAATCGAAATGCCGGAACTTTATCGTGTAGTTACACTTTCAGATAGTGCTCCTACATAACGATTTCCGGCAGACCATACTCTACATTGGCGCGGAAATCAAGACTTTTTCACCACTTAGCATGAAAAATCCGTACACATTTTTGTCACGCGTAGATGCCGCGCATGCGCGTATCGTAGGCCACGCGGTCAATGGCGAGCATGTAAGCCGCCGTCCGCGTGTCTACATTGTGCTTCTCAGCGAACTTCACGAGTTCGTTGAAACTGGCGACCATCACGTCTTGCAGACGCTCGTTCACGACATCTTCCTTCCAGAAATAGCCCATCCTGTCCTGCACCCACTCGAAGTAGGAGACGGTGACGCCGCCCGCGTTGGCTAAAATATCTGGAATCACAAAGATGCCTTTGCGCTGGAGAATTTCGTCGGCGGCGGCGGTCGTCGGGCCGTTCGCGCCCTCGGCGAGCACCTTGCAGTTGATCCGCTCGGCGTTTTGCGAAGTGATCTGATTTTCCGTCGCGGCGGGAACGAGCACGTCGCACTCGATTTCGAGCAGTTCGGAGTTCGACACGCGCTCGGCCTCCGGGTACTCCTCGAAGGAGCGCGTCGCGCGCAGATGCTCCAAAGCGGCGGGGATGTCAATTCCGGCGGGATTGTAGATGCCGCCGTGCATGTCGGAAATCGCGATCACTTTGTAACCGGCCTCGTGCATCAACTGCGCGCCGATGCCGCCGACGTTGCCCGAACCCTGCACGACCACGCGCGTCGTGGGCGGCGTCATCTTAAACTTCTTCATCGCCTCGTTGACGACGAACAGGACGCCCCGCCCCGTCGCCTCGCGCCGCCCCTGCGAACCGCCGAGCGCGATGGGCTTGCCCGTCACGACGGCGTTGACGGTGTGGCGCGCGTGCATCGAGTAGGTGTCCATGATCCACGCCATCGTCTGCTCGTTGGTGTTCATGTCGGGCGCGGGCACGTCCTTCTCCGGCCCGATGATGTCAATCAACTCGGAGGCGTAGCGGCGCGTGAGACGCTCCAACTCGCCCTGCGACATCTGCCACGGGTCGCAAATGACGCCGCCCTTCCCGCCGCCGAACGGGACGTTGACGACCGCGCACTTCCAGGTCATCCAGGCGGCGAGCGCGCGCACTTCCTCAATCGTCACGTCGGGCGCATAGCGGATGCCGCCCTTCGCGGGGCCGCGCGCAAAGTTGTGCTGCACGCGAAATCCTTCAAAAACCTGTATGCGCCCCGAATCCATCCGCACCGGGATATAGACTTTCAGTTCCCGGTTCGGCACGCGCATCACGGCGTAGAGGTCTGGATTGAGGTCGAGCAACTTCGCCGCGCGGTCAAAGCGCGACATCATAGACTCGAACGGATTAGCCTCTTTCGCTTCCGGCACAGCGTCTTCAACCATCGTAGTAGCCATTTTCATCTCCTAAGTGACAAGTGACGAGATAAAACAGGTTTCAAGTTTCAGGTTCCAAGTTTCAGGTTTAAAAACTGAGGCTCTTTTGTTTTCAACTTGTCACTCGTCACTTGTCACTGTTTTCAAGACTTCGTTTAGCGCGCCCGTGCGATAGCCGTGGAGGTCGAGCGTCACGTAGCGAAAGCCGAGGGCGCGAAAGCGGCGCGCTAGTTCGTCCGTAACTTCGCGCCGGAGCGCGTTTTCAAGTTCCGCCGGGGCGATTTCGAGGCGCACCAGTTCGTCGTGATGACGGACGCGAAACTCGCGGAAGCCGAGCGCGCGCATGATCTCCTCGCCCGTCTCCACCTCGCGCAGACGCTTGATCGTCACGGTCGTCCCGTAAGCGATGCGCGAAGAGAGGCACGGGCTGGCGGGCGCGTCCCAAGTCGGCAGTCCCGCGCGGCGGCTGAGTTCCCTCACCTCTCGCTTACTCATCCCGACTTCGACGAGCGGGCTGCGGACGCCGTGTTCCGCCGCCGCCGCGCGACCGGGGCGATAATCGCCGAGGTCGTCTGTGGTCGAGCCGTCAACGACGCAGCTTAAGTTTCGGGCGAGGGCGAGCGGGGCGAGTTTCGAGTAGAGTTCGGTCTTGCAGAAATAGCAACGGTCGCCCGCGTTGGCCGTGTAGCGCGGGTCTGCCATCTCTTCCGTGTCAATCGTTTCGTGCCGGAAATTGAAGCGCGCGGCGATCTCGGCGGCTTGCGTGCGCTGGTGCGCGGCGAGGCTCGACGA
>DASYMM010000022.1:0-2315 GCA_036009085.1 Pyrinomonadaceae bacterium
ATTTCGCGCTACCGTAACGAACGCATCGAAGGCGTCACGTCCGCCGTCGGCTATCCCGGCATGCCCGTGGCGAGCATCATCGCGGAGCGTCTCGGACTCACGGGCGTCAAGGTCGAACGCGTCCTGCGCTGCGAACACAAATATTACTCGCGCCTGTCGCAACAGGCGCACGTGCCCGCGTCCACCCCGCGCTTTCAGATCGTGCCGCCGGAAGGAATTGACGCGCCGGGCGAAGCGTTCGCTCTTCCCTTCCCGCTTTTTTTGAAGCCCGTCAAATCCTGCTTCTCCATCAACGCGCAACGCGTCTCAACGCTCGCCGAACTTCGCCGCATCGCGCAGACGAAACGTATGCCCGAAGGCTTCCTCCGCCCCTTCAACGACCTGCTCCGGGCGCACACGAATTACGAATACGACGCCTCCTGCCTGCTCGCAGAGTCGCTGCTGGAAGGCGTGCAAGTTTCCCTCGAAGGCTACGTGTTCAGAGGTCAGGCGCGCACGCTCGGCATCATTGACGCCGTAATGTTTCCCGGCACGATCTCTTTCGAGCGTTTCGTCTACCCGTCGCGCCTGCCCGCGAAAGTTCAGGCGCGCATGCGCGAAATCGCGGAGACGTTCATCGGCGGCATCGGTTACGACAACGCGCTCTTCAACATGGAGTTGATGTACAACCCCGCGACCGGCGAAATTCACATCATCGAAATCAATCCGAAGATCGCCTCGCAGTTCCCTGATCTATTCGAGAAAGTTGACGGGACGAGTTCCTACGCGCCACTCTTGCAGATCGCGCTCGGCGACGCGCCGACCTTCAAACACGGGCAAGGTGAGTTCAAGCTCGCCGCAAGCTGCGTCCTGCGCGACTTTCAAGACCGCAGAGTCGTGGGCGTCCCGACCGCGGAACAAGTCTCGGAACTGACGCGCAGGTTCCCCGACGCGCGCATCGAAATCTCCGTCGCCGCAGGCCAGCTTCTCTCCGACATCATGCAGGACGGAAAAAGTTTTCGTTACGGCCTCGTCAATATCGGCGCAAACTCGGAAGAAGAGTTGAATGCCAAGTTAGACTTCTGCAAAGACGCGCTCCGCTTTGAATTCTCCGTCCCCTGAAAACGCCGCGCCCGATTTCCTCCCAACAGATGAAGCCGACCGTGCTCATTACCGTCAACCCGCTGATCATCGAGAGCCGGGAATTCTCGACGATGCGAAAGTTTATCTCCGCGCTCGACCGTCGTTTCGACTTATACGTGCTCCCCATCAACGGCTACGATTTCAAACGCGGCCGGGTGCGCGCTTACAGACGCCTCAGCGGTGGCGCGTTCGCAGATGCGGGCATGCTCACGCCCGCAGGGGATTTGTGGATCATTTATAGCGACGGGTTCTATTTAGATCAACGCCGCTTCGGGTTTCGCCTGCGCCGCGACTATTTCAAAGCGCAATTGGATTTTCACCAGACGCACCTCGACGCGGGGCGCGTCCGGCTCATGGTCAACACGCCCGAAGCGGACGCGCGTGCGGCGTTGAAAAGTTGGCTCGCAACTTTGAACTTCAAAGAGACGCGAGTGATCCCCACCTACGTCTGCACGCACATTGACGAAGTTTACGATCTGCAAAAGCATCACGGATGCCTCGTCGTCAAACCCGTCTGGGGCGGAGGCTCCGAGGGGGTGGACAAACTTGCGGACGAAGCCTCCGTCTCGCAGTTTCAACGAGCGTTGCAGCGGCGGCGCACGAGCGACCTCGGCGACTTCTGTTTTCAAGTCTGCCGCACGGGCGACGAAAAGCGTCTGTGGTTCGCGGGCGGCGAGTTTGTCGGCGGTCGTAGATTTCGCGGCTGCCGGACGCCGTGGGCGGACGAATGGAAGTTTCGACTCTCCACATATGACCAAAACTCCCGCCGCACCTTTTCGCGCGACCTTGCCGCCGCGCGCCGCTTATGCGAACTCTCCGGCGTCTCGGTCGGCTCGGTTGATTTCATCGGCGACGAGATCAACGAAATCAACGGCTGCGGAACTGTCCTCACAAACTTCTACCACCGAAAATTGTTCATCGATCACAGGCTCGCCTTCATCAACTATTTCGAGCAACTCCTCGCTTCGCTCTGAACATAATTAAGCCGCCGCTAAAAGTTGTTGACAAGAACGGGCGCGGCTCATACAGTGCAAGGGTACTTGCGTTACTACCTCGCGGCAGTCAAACCAGTTTTTTTAAATCTCAAGAATTATCATACGTTTTCACCGGAGGCAGTTTGTCGCGCGTCGCGTTAACAGCCTTCGGTGTTGCTCAAACACAACCGCTTCGTGTGTTTTCACCTGGCACACACT
>DASYMM010000023.1:0-10163 GCA_036009085.1 Pyrinomonadaceae bacterium
CGCGCGTCCACTCGTTCAAGAGCGCGATGGTTTCGACGAGCGCGGCACGCAACGTCTCGCCGCGCACGTCGCCAAACGGCACGCGCAGCGAGTTGAGAAATAGAGCGAAGGCGTGCTCCGAGTCGGTCGTCCCCATCACCATGTTGTAAAACTCGTCTTTCAAACTCTCGCGCAAACGCCGCTTGATGCGCTCGAAGCTCGCCACCGCGCCGTTGTGCATCCACATGAAGCGATCATAGACGAACGGGTGCACGTTCGATTCGATCACAGCCATCCCCGGCGACGCCGCGCGCACGTGCGCGAACAGGCACGACGCGCGCACCTTCACCGCGAGGCTCTGCAAGTTGCGATTCGACCAAGCGGGCATCACCGTCCGCTGCACACACGGCGTCGGGTCAACCTCCGGCACATACCAGCCGACGCCGAAGCCGTCGCCGTTCAAAGGCTCCGCGCGTTCGCGCGCCTTGTAGCTCTGCATGATCAGCGAGTTGACGGGGCGGTATAATAAATCCGCCAGCACGAGCGGCGCGCCCGCATAAGCGAGAAAGCGGCACATAACTTTAAGCTCTCAGGGAGATGATGATGAGCGAACGGCGAAATGATACAACAGAACCACTCGAACGCGATGCGCCCCCCGCCCCCGAACGCCAGCCGCAAAATTATTACTACGACGACGGCACAGGCTACGAAGTTTACGATCCGGCAGAAGATGAAGATGAGGATAGCAAGAGCGTGGGAACGAGAGACAAAGTTGAGCAGTAGAAAGACGGAAGGGGAAGTTTCGAGCTGTTGAAACTTCCCCCTCCGTCCTTCGTCTTTCCACCTCTACGCTTGTTTCGCTTCCGCTTCTTTCTTCTTCGGCCTGAGGTTCGCGGGGAGCACGCGCTTGCGTAGGCGGATCGTTTCCGGTGTCACTTCGACGAGTTCGTCGTCGGCGATGAATTCCAGAGCCTGTTCGAGCGAGAGTTCTTTGACGGGCACGAGGCGCATCGCTTCGTCGGCTGAGGCCGCGCGCATGTTCGTCAGTTTCTTCTCCTTGATGACGTTCACGTCGAGGTCAACGGCGCGTGCGTTCTCGCCGACGATCATGCCTTCGTAAACTTTCTGGCCGGGGCGCGCGAACATCGTCCCGCGCTCCTGCAAGTTGAAGAGCGCGAAGGTCGTCGTCTCGCCCACGCGGTCTGCGACGAGCGACCCCGTCGCGCGCCCGCGCATTGCGCCCTGCCACTCGCCCCAGCGCAAAAACATCGTGTTGAGCAAGCCCGTGCCCTTCGTCTCCGTCAGAAACTCGTTGCGAAAACCGATCATCCCGCGCGAAGGCGTCTCGAATTCCAGACGCACGCGACCCGTGCCGTGATTGATCATCTTCGTCATCTGCCCTTTGCGCCGCCCCATCGCTTCCGTCACAACGCCGATAAACTCCTCCGGGCAATCCACCACGACGAGTTCAATCGGCTCAAACGTCTTGCCGTCGCGCTGCTGCGTGATGACCTGCGGCTTCGACACCTGCAACTCGTAGTTTTCGCGCCGCATCATCTCGATCAAGATCGCGAGTTGCAGTTCGCCGCGACCGGAAACCTTGAATTGATCCGGCGTCTCCGTCTCTTCCACTCGAATGGCGACGTTGCTCAAGAGTTCGCGGTCGAGACGTTCGCGCAGTTGTCTGGACGTGACGTATTTCCCTTCACGCCCCGCGAACGGCGAATTATTGACGCTGAAGATCATCGAGATCGTCGGCTCGTCAACCGCGATCACGGGTAGCGCGCGCGGGTTGTCCGCGCTCGAAATCGTCTCGCCGATCTCGATGCCTTCCATCCCTGCGAGCGCGACGATGTCGCCGACGCCCGCGCGTTCCACCGGCTCGCGCTTCAATCCTTCAAAGGCGTAGAGCTTGGAGACGCGCAGCTTCTGAATCGAATTGTCGCGCTTGATGATGGCGACCGTCTCGTTCTGCGTGATCTCGCCGGAGAAGATGCGCCCGATGGCGAGCCGCCCGACGTATTCGTTGTAATCGAGATTCGCGACAAGAAGTTGCAAAGAGTCATCGCGTAGAGCACGCGGCGCGGGGATCGTCTCGATGATCTGATTGAACAGCGGACGGAGATCGTTCGACTCGTCGGTCAAGTTCTTCTTCGCGATGCCGTCGCGCGACACGGCATAGAGGATCGGAAATTCGATCTGCGCGTCCGTCGCGTCGAGGTCGAGAAAGAGTTCGTAAATCTCGTCCACCACTTCCGCCGGTCGTGCGTCTTGCCTGTCAATCTTGTTGACGACGGCGATGACCGGCAGGCGCAACTCCAGAGCTTTGCGCAGGACGAAGCGCGTCTGCGGCAGACAACCTTCCGCCGCGTCAACGAGGAGCATTACGCCGTCCACCATCTTCAACACGCGTTCGACCTCGCCGCCGAAGTCTGCGTGGCCGGGCGTGTCGAGGATGTTGATCTTCACGTCGCCGTAACGCACAGCCGTGTTCTTCGCCATGATCGTGATGCCGCGCTCGCGCTCCAGGTCCATTGAATCCATCACGCGATCAATAATGTGTTCGTTCTCACGATACGTTCCGGCCTGCTTGAGCATGGCGTCAACGAGCGTGGTCTTGCCATGATCGACGTGCGCGATGATGGCGATGTTGCGTATATCTTTTCTTTCTTCAGTCATAGTTCCCCTAGATGGATAAAAACAGCGCGATTCGGCGCGCCACATCAAACCGCAGATGATAACACGCGCCGCCCGATTATCCTTGCGCGCAGAGGGCGTGTGGATTTCCAAGCGAAAGATTAGTCGAGACCGATGCGACTTGCAGGCTCGCTTTGAGTGGATGAAATGATGCCTGTTCAGCGTTGAAACGCGCCCGTCTGGCGCAACGCTTCGTAGAGCACGATGGCGACGGAAGTGGCGAGATTGAGGCTGCGGACATTGGGGTTGAGCATCGGGATCGTGACGCAGTTCGAGGCGTTGGCGCGGAGCACTTCTTCCGGCAAACCGCGCGTTTCCCGGCCAAAAATCAAACAATCCCGCTCCGTGTAACGCCAATGGGTGTAGCTGCGGGTGGCTTTCGTCGTGAGATAGACGAAGCGCGCGGCGGGCAAGGCTGCGCGCAGCGCATCGAGGTCTCGATGCCGCGCAAGTTGCACCTCAGGCCAGTAGTCCAGCCCCGCGCGCCGCACCGCGCGATCATCGAGACGAAACCCCGCCACGCCGACGATGTGCAAAGGCGTGCGCGTCGCCGCACACAGGCGCGCGACGTTTCCCGTGTTCGGCGGTATCTCCGGTTCGACCAGCGCGACGTTGATCATAAAAGTAGAGGTCAGAGATCAGAGGTCAGAGATCAGTGAAAGCAGTTTTCGTTTTTAACTGACCTCTGACCTCTGACCTTTCTCATCAAAGAATTGGGACGGCGTGCTGTTGTAGCAACCGCCGTCCCTTTGAATGGTCTTTGCGAAGACCGAATGTGTTGTGTGCGCCAGTGAAGGTTGTTGAGTTACTCCGGTTGAACTGACCTGGGCTACTACCGCTTCTTCGAGCTGCTCTTGCCGGCTTTCTTCGCGCCGCCCTTTTTCGCGCCGCCGCCGCCCTTTTTCGCGCCGCCGCCACCGCCGCCTTTTTTCGCTCCACCTTTTTTCGCACCAGCTTTCTTAGTTGCCATAAGTCTTCGTTGCTCCTTTTTCTCTTAGTTGGTTAACACCACAAGATAGTGTGTCATTTTTCATCTTGTGGCCTAGGGTAAACGGCGCACAACATGTTGGACTTATAAACATAAAGCGATCAGTTGTCAATAACTTAATTATTAATCGTTAACTTTTTTTAACGCACGATGAATGAGAGATAGCGCGCGCGATAGAGGAGAGACGCAAAGAGTGCGCGTTCATGATCACGAACGCGCACTCGATGGGGTGGGATTATGACGGAAGCGCAGGTCAGCGATAGACCGGAGTGAAGACCCAGAGGTCGTGACGCTCGATGCCGTAGTAGGTGATGACCGAAGGACAACGGCTGCGGCTGGCGACGCCGATGAAGGGCGTGGCCGTCTCGTTCGGCGAAGTGTCGAGGTCGCACTCCGCGTCTTCTTTGTCGCGGTCGTCCTTGTCGTTATCGAGTCCGAGAATTGCGCCGCCCTGAACGAGACCCGCCGGTTCAAAGAATTTATAGCGCGCGCTTGTCGCGGGGGGGATGCCGCCGTTGTATTTCAACACGGCCTGTTTGAAATCGAGGAAGGTGCGATCATCGGGGCGGATGAGTTTCCATTCGCCGTCGTTGTTGAGCGGATCGCGCGCCGCTTCCTTGCGTAGGATTTGAATTTTTTTGAACGCGCCCGCAAACGGTTCGACGCCTTCGAGCAGATCGTCCATGCTCTTTGGCGGCGCGCCCTTCGCGAGATGATAGAGGGCGATGGCCTCGGCAACTTCTTCGCCGCGCGCGATGGCTTCGCGTTCGAGATCGCGTCGCGCTTGCTGGCGCAGGCGCGGCGCGGCGGCGGTGAGCGCGAGCGCAAGGATCGTCATCAGGGCGAGCAGGGCGACGAGCGTGTAGCCGCGTTCGCCCGCACGCGGGTCGGCGTGTTCGACGGGCTGCGTCGCTGCCGCAGCAGCAGCAGGCGCAACAGTCGAAGCGTCTGGCCGTTGATGTTTAATCTTGTTGCGGTTCATCGTCGTTGTTATCGCTGTCGTCCGCCGTCGCGGGTTGGGGCGGAGGATTGAAGCGGGACGAGGGGCTGCCCGGCGCGCCGCCCGTGGTGCGGCTTTCGACGTAAGGCAGCGTGTGCTTGACCTGCAACTGCGCGTCGGTCAACTCGACGGCGCGCGTGGAGATGTTCGTCACTTTGAAGCGTCCCCCGACCGTGTCGCCGCGCTGCACCGTGACAAGTTCGTTCCTGGGGTCGTTGCCCTGCGGCTTCAGGATCGCCTTGTCGTTATAACGCGAGCCGCCGAGGATGCCGATAAAAGTGTATTGCGGCGTCGGCGGGGCGGCGACGTTGAGGGTCAACTGATCGGAGTAGAGCGTGTTGTCGGGCGTGCGGGCGACGATGGTGCGTGCGCCGGGCGCAGAGATGAGCGCGGCGGGCACGGTCGTCGAGAGTTGTTGCGCGCTCGCGAAGGAGGTCGGGAGTTCCTGCCCGTCAACATAGACGCGCGTTTCCGGCGTAAACTTGTCGCCGGAGAGTTGCAAGGTGAAGTCGCCCGTGCGCGCCATGACGCTCGTGGGAGCAATCGCACTGAGTTGCAGGGGCGGCGGAGGTGTGGGCGTCGGAGTCGGCACGACAACTTCGACCGACGCTTTGGGCAACGGCGTCGGGGCGACGTAGAAAGCGAAAATATTTCGTCCGGCATCGGGCACGTTGTAGCTCACGCGCTCGATGGCGAGTTCGCGCGGCATCTGTATGAGTTGTTCTTCAGCCGTGGCGGGCTGCGCGCCGCCGTTCGCGCCGCCGTTTGCCGTCGTGCCGGTTGCTGCGGGGCGCGCGTTACGGTTGTTGGCGTTCGCCGGACGGCGCGTCGTATCGCCGTCCGAACCGAAGAACATGCGACCGAGCAGGAGGAGCGCGAGCGCGCCGAACGCGATGGCCGCGATCATCTTGTTGCGTTCCGCAGGAGTTTTACCTTCAAAGAGTGCCATAAAAATTTCCCGGCTTCAGACCATCACTGAGATACGGCGGCGGGCACGGACGTTGTCCCGTTTGCCGCCGCGCCGCTGCGACGGAAATGCGCGGACATGTCGAGCCGCAGACTGACGAGGGCGGCGCGCGCCGCGCTCCCCGTATCCGAGACGCCTTCCAGTTGAATGCCGTTGATGACGATGAAGCGGCGGCTCTGCTCGATGTCGCGTATGAAGCGGCGCAGGTTGCCGTACTGCCCTTCGATGGTCAGGCTGATGTCAATGGTCGGGAAGACGCTCTCGCGTTTCGACGCGTTACCCGCTGCCCCTCCCGTATTGCCGCGCGCGCTCGACCCCTGTGCGTTGGTCTGGCCGGGCACGAATTCATCCAGATGGCTGAAGGAGAACTGCGCGCGGGCGAGACTGTGGCGGCGCGTCTTTTCGTTCAACTCCTCGATGACGGCGGTGGTGGTTTGCGGTTCACGCGCAACCAACACGACCGACTCGAACTCGTTCAAACTCGTGACGATCTTTCCCACGCTCGCCTGCGTGCTCTCGTTGCGCTCGACGCCTTCGGAAGAAGCGCGCAACTTCGCCTGCAACTGCGCGCGCTCATTTTCCAGTGCGGAGAGGCGCGTGCGTTCCGGCACGAGCACAAGGAAGTAGGCGCACGCGGCGGCGAGCAGGAGGAGGATGGCGGCGGCGAGCGCGATGATCTCCGGCAGGCGAATCGTGCTTGTGGGTCGCGCGGCGCGTCGCTCTGTGAAGCGCGCGCGAATCTGCTTGGGCGCGAATCGGCGGCGCGCGTCGTCTGTTCCGTCAGCGGCGGCAGGGCGTGTTTCTTTCATCGCGTCACCCCCTGTGCGGAACTGGCAGAACTGGCAGAATCTTTTAACGCAGACGCTCTGCTTCCGTCATCGCCTGTGCGCGATGCGCTCTCGACGCTGTTTGCCGGTGTGGCCGGACGCGACGCGCCCGGCGTGTAGCGCACGCGGAGCGTCGATTCGATGCCCTTGTCGCTCTTGTTTTCGGTGAGCAGGTCGGCGGAGAAAGTGCGTCCCTGCGCCATCGTGCCGAGCATGCCCGTGATGTCTGCGGCGGTGCGCGCGACGACGGCCAACTCCAACTCCGCGCCGCCGCTATGCGCCACGTCGCGCACGCTGATGCGCGAAACTCTGACGCCCTGCGGCAGCGAAGCTTCGAGGTCTGCGAAGAGGCGCGACCAGGAGAAGTTGCGACGGTCAATGAGCGCGTGCGCGGCGTCGAGCGTACGCAGTTGATCGGGCGTAAGCGCCTGCGTCACGGCGTCGGCCTTGGCGCGCAGCGAAGCCTCTTCCGTGCGCAGGCCGCGCACCTCTCGTTCGATGGAGGCGGCGCGGTCGCGCGTCTGCCTGAAACTGCTGATGGTAAAGATTAACGCCGCCACCGAGACGCAGGCGACGATAGCCGCCACAGTCCACGGCAGCGTGCGATTGCGAAAGGGATCGGAAGCGAGGTTGAGATTCTTAATCACTACTTTTAACGTCTCTTAAAGGAACGAAATCATCAAGCGAGGGTCGGGTTTTCTTCACTTGAACCGGGTAAGGAAAGCATAACGCGGGCAGCGCGGGCGCGCAACGTCGCGGAAGCCCGACGCCCCGCCGCACGAGTTAAACGCGCAAGGCGCGGACAAGTTGCAGAAACTATAAAAACCGGCGTTGAGAATTATAAAAACAGACGGGCGGAGAGCAGTTTTGCGCCTGCCCGTCCGCCCGTCGCCTTGAATTCGCAGCCTTTTACTGTCCGGTTACTGTCGCTACTGTCGAGGGGTCGTGCCCGTCGCCTGACTGATGACGCGCGAGTTGGTGACTTTGCCCGCCGCGTCGAGCGTGAGTTCGATGACCGCGCCCGAAGTGTCGCGCACCTGCCGGACGACTTGCCCTGCCGCGCCCGTCGTTTCGCGCAGCACGCTCAAACTCGACACGTTGCCGACCGTGCGTTGATTGACGACCGTGCCCGCCGTGTCGAGCGTGCGTTCGACGATGTTGCCCGTGCGGTCAACGGTGCGCTGCAAGGTCTGCCCCAGAGTGTTGACCGTCTGGCTGAGCAGGCCGCCCGGCTGCGTGACGTTGTTCAAAGTCTGCCCGACCGTGCCGACCGTCTGGCTGACGACGCCGCCCGGTTGCAGCGCGGTGTTGGCGACGCCTCCCACCGTGCCCACGGTGCTGTCCACGCTCTGCAAGAGCCGTTCGAGAATTTGCGGGTTGCGATCAATCGTGGTGAGCGTGCGATCAATGATGGCGGCCACGTTGTCGAGTTTGACCTTCAAGAGCACCTCCGCGCGCACGCCCTTGATCGTGAGTTTGACTTTATCAATTCCCACGTCAGCCCCCGCGCTCAACTGCAAGAGGTTTGCCAGCCGCGCATCGAGCGAAACTTTCGCGCGCAGGTTTTCCACTTCCAGCGTGATCTCTTCGACCGAGAGGTTCGGCACGTCGAGCAACACGTCCGGGTCGCCCGAAGCGGCGGATTGGCGGCGACGCTCGCTCGCGGCCTGCTGCCTCTGGATGTCCTCTTGCGAGAGCGGTCGCACGGGCGCGACGGGCGAAGGCGTCGGGCGCGGCGTCGGTTGTTGCGCGGTGGTCTGTGCGAAGATCGAGGCGTTGTCCGTGCCGCGCGTGGTGGTGTTCGTGGTCTGCGCCTGCGCCGCGACACAGGCAAGACAGGCGATGGCGATCATGGCTCCGAGAGACGAGAGCTTGTTCATGCGTTGTTCTCCTCAGAAAAAGTTTGATGAATACGAACGTCAGCTTTCAGGCGAAAGGTCGGGATAAGACTCCGTCCATCTCACAACAGTTACGGGAGAGTAGAAACTTCAAGGGACGACCGCTGCCGGCGGCGTCGTTGCCGCCGGCTCGCGGCGCGCGTCGAGTATGCGACGCAGGGCATCGAGCGAGCCGCGAAAGCGGACGCTCCCGCGCACGTTTCGCAAGAGCACGTCAATCTCGCTTGCGCCCACGCCGACGCCGACGCGCAGAGACAAACCGTGTGCCTCGCCCGCTTCCGTTTCAATCGCGGTCGAGGCGTAGAAGTCTCTTTCGGTGATGCGCCGCTCGGCGATGTTCAGTTCAAAATTTTCGTCAACGTTTGCCGCGTTCTGCGCGACGGGTGTGGCCGTTGGCGCGGCGCGCGGCGCGGGCGGGTTCTGCTGGCTGCCCGTCGCGTCGCGCGGCGACGGCTGCGGTTCCTGCGCGGCGACGGCGACGCAGAAGGCAAAGACCGAGAGCGCAGCCACAACGATTCGCCGGACGACTCGATTCATCTAATTTCTCCCCCGCCGCGTCGTCGCGTGGCTGTTCTTTCGCGCCGGAGCGGCCTTCGTCGCATTCGATGCCGTCGCTTGCGGCGTGTTGTCGGTTTGCGGCGGCGATGCGCCCGGCTGCGGCGTTTGCGGCAGAGTGTTGCTGTCGTCGCTCGCGGGAATCTCGCCGAGGGCTTCGGCGACGATGCGTTCGATGTTTGCGAAGACGCTCGTGATCGTGAGACGGATGCCGATGTCTCGATAGGTGACGCCGGGTTGAACCTGCGGGGGGAGATTCGTGCGCTCCGCTTCCCAAACCGTGTCGCGGCGTGGCTGCCCCGTAAACTCGACCTTCGGGTTGGGCACAACTTCAAACAGCAACTCGCGCGCTGTAACGTTTGCCGTGATCGAGAGGTCTTGATTGTCCGTCGCCGTCGTAGTTGAAGCAGTCGGAGACGGCGAAGGAGTCGGCGAAGCGGTCACGGGTGGTTGGTCTTGCCTCTGTGCCGGGGGCGTCTGCGCTGTCGCCATCAAAGCGACGAGGCAGACGAAGAGTGCGGCGGCGAGGCTTGAGGCGACGCGCGGGAAAAGTTTGAACTTCAACACGCTCTTGATCCTTTGCGGCGTGCGACAAAAGGCGTCGCGAATATTAAAACGAGAGTGGGGGCGCAAGGGGAACTCTAGGGGGTTGCTGGAATGGCCTGCATCATAGCACGAAGGTTTTACTCGCCGCCAACTTTTATCACTCGTTGCGGGGCGATGTAGAGTTGCGCGGGCGAAGTTCGCGCGGCGTGCCCTCTTCGGACGGCGCGGAGCAGAACGCGCTGACGCGGTTTCGTCCAGACTGCTTGGCGTGATAGAGCGCGGTGTCGGCTAGTTCGATCAGTTCGATAGGATCGCGCGCGTCGTCCGGGTAGGCGGCGACGCCGATGCTGATCGTGAGACGGAGCGTGCGATCCTCGTTCGTGCCGTGGCGCGTGGCCGAGAAAGCGTAATCTTCAATCGCGCTGCGGACGCGTTCGGCGGCGACGAGGGCTTGCGCGCAATCGGCGTCGAGAAGAAAAGCGGCGAACTCTTCGCCGCCGAAGCGCGCGGCCACGTCGCCCGCACGCAGGGCGCGCGTGATGAGTCCGCCGATCTCTTCGAGCGTCTGGCTGCCGACGAGGTGGCCGCAGGTGTCGTTCACGCGTTTGAAATGATCCAGGTCCATCATCAGGACGCAGAACGGGCGGCCTTCGCTCTCGGCGCGCGCGGCTTCGCGGCGCAGTTCGGAGAAGAAAGACTTGCTCGT
>DASYMM010000024.1:0-11229 GCA_036009085.1 Pyrinomonadaceae bacterium
CACAGACGAGCCACAGGCTAAGCATGCGGACGAATAACGGGTAGCCACGCATTGCGAGAATCTCCCTTTTTTAGGCGAACTATTTTTTCTGAAATTTGTCGGCTTTGAACTGCGGGTTGAGTTCGTAGGTCTTGATCTCCCACTCCTCGTTGACTTCACCGTCCGACCCTTGCGTGATGCGGTGCGGGAGCAAGAGGCCGCCGACTTTGCGATAGTCCGTGAAGCGCAACTGCATCTCGACCTCTTCCGGTTTCGCCGTCGCCATGTCATGTGCGGCTTTCTCGCGGGCTTCCTTGAGCGCGTCCTCTTGCTTCTTCTTATCGCCGTCGCTGCGCATCATGGCGGTGAAGACGCGCGGCTTCGGCGCGCGGTAGGTGAGCATCAAGGGCAGGTGAGTCTCTTTATCGAGAAAGATGCGCGCGGCGAAACCTTCGGGGGCGGTTGCGTCAATGACATCAGCACGCCCATCGTCGGCGACGGCTTCGCCCGCATAGTTGAACTCCATCCCGTAGCCGGAAGGCTGTGTGAGCAACAGCGCGAGCAGGTAGCGCGCATACTCGGCGCGAAACCTCTGCGCCTGCTCCCGCTCGACCTTCTCCATCTGCTCTTTCGTCGGCTTCGAGCCGTCCCTGCTGATAAACATCATGCCGCCGTTGCCGCCGTTGCCGCCCGACCAGGATTCGCTGCCGCTCAGCGCGCGGTAGTTGGTGAAACTCGTGCTCGTCCCGCCGACGATCAACGTATCGAACTTCATAAACTTATCCGGCAGGAGAAAATTGAACTCCCGCTCGCCCGCCATCTCACGCTCCTGCATCACGCGCCGGAATTTACCCTTCAACGTCAAACTCTGTACGGAAGCGATTTTTTCTTCGCCTCCGATGGCGACGCGCGCTTGCTTAAGAATCTCCAGCGCGCGCGCGGCTTCGCCGTTACCTTTGGCGAGAGCGTTGAACGAGCCGGCGACGAACAGTGTGAGCAGACAGGCAAAGCTGACGAATCGCTGCATAAAAAGTCTCTCCTTAAGTTGAATAATAAATTGACGGGTAGCAGGGCACACTCCGGCCGGAGACTCCGACACACACTGCGGCGCACACGCGTTATCGGCGAGCGAAATCGTCCCAACAAATTCGCCGGGTTGAACTCGGGCGGGCAGGCGAGAGCCGTTCGCCGCTGACGAAGGTTTGTTAACCCGCGGACATTGTTATTTCAGACGGGGCAGGTGAAAAGTTCCAAAAATAATTTGCGCTTTGAGGGAGGTGTTTAAGCAGCGAACATGATCGGGAAAGGTCAGGCCAAGGCGAAGTTTGTGCCGGCGGCGTTTTCCTCTTTGAATGGGTCGGCAAACTCTACGGCCTGTTTTTCTATGCTAGGCTATGCGGTGGCGGCATGAATATACTGTCGCCAAATGTAAGTGCCGGATATTTCCCAAGTGAAAAGCTTTGATTCCTTAATCCACAGATATGCTTAAAAAATTAAAACCCGGTTGCTCTCACGGAAAGGTTTTAAAGAGCTTCGATACGGCGGGCTTCATCATGTCTGAAATCGCGTATTCGGCGAGGGGCACGCTCTCGGAGCATTCCCATGAAAACGCTCATTTCTGTTTTGTTCTGCAAGGCACTTATATCGAATCCGACGATAGACAGGAAATGCAATGTAAGCCTTTGACCTTAACTTTCCGACCGCCGGGAGAGCTTCATAAAGATAAATTTCATAATCAGGAGGTGCGAGTTTTCACCATCGAAATTCCTCCCCGTTGGCTCGAAAGGCTGCGGCAGGATTCAATATATTTAGACCGTTCGAGCAATTTTCAAGGCGGGCTGATCACGCGACTTTCCGGCCGCCTCGTTAAAGAGGTTCGTCGCATGGACACTGCCGCCAGCTTAATCATCGAGGGTTTAACGCTGGAAATACTGGCTGAAACCGCACGCCACTCCGCACAAAATGTCGAACGAACAATTCCTCTCTGGCTCAAACGAGCGAAAGATTTACTTCATGCGCGGTTCGCCGAAAATTTAACGCTCGAACAAATTGCCTCCGAAGTTGGCGTCCATCCGATTCACTTAGCGAGCGTGTTTCGCCAAAAATATCATTGCACCGTAGGTGAATATATTCGCGGGTTGCGGATTGAATACGCCTGTCACGAAATAGAGAGAGGCGAACTGCCACTGGCGATCATCGCTTTAGAAGCGGGCTTTGCTAATCAAGGTCATTTTTCCAGCACTTTCAAACGTCTCACCGGCTTCACGCCCGTCTCATATCGAAATTCTTTCCGCCAATCTTAATTCAAGATAAAAAGTCTTAAGTTTTCGTAAGACAAGCGAACTGAAGCGATTCAGAATGCGCATGCAGAAGTGTGCGTTATTTACTAACTACTTGTAGTTGGCTCTGAAAGAGGAAATCACATGAGATTTGCGAGAAATATTTTCAACTGCTGTGTCGCGTCTGTGCTGCTGCTGTTTCTCTGTGCCGCGACGGGACACGCGGAAATTATTGCCATCAAAGCCGGAAAACTAATTGACCCCGATACGGGCGCAACGGCGGTGAACCAGATCATTATTGTCGAAGATAGGGCCATCAAGGCGATAGGCGGCAACCTCAAGATCCCTGCGGGCGCAACCGTCATTGACCTTGCAAAATATACAGTCCTCCCCGGTCTTTTCGACGCGCACTCTCATCTCTGCTTCAACGTCAGGGCAGGGCAGGGGCAACTCGATAACACATTGTCCAATCCCACCGCTTACCGTGCGATTCAAGGAGTGGCGAACGCACGCGCGATGCTCGACGCCGGTTTCACAACCGTTCGCGACGTGGGGAATAACGGAAATTATTGCGATACATCTTTGCGACTGGCGATTGACAGAGACATCGTTCCGGGGCCGACGATGATTAATTCCGGGCGAATCATCGCGCCCTTCGGCGGGCAATTCCAGATTCAGCCGGAACGACCCGGACTGGCACAACCCGAATATTTTTTCGCCGACTCAAAGGACGAACTCAGGAAAGCCATACGCGAAAACATCCACTACGGGGCGCGTGTGATCAAAATCGTCGTTGACGACCAACCGTATATTTATTCGGTTGACGACATAAAATTCGTGGTCGAAGAGGCACGCCTCGCCGGATTAAAAGTTGCCGCCCACTGCGGAACCGAACGCGGCGCGCGAAACGCCGCCGAAGCGGGCGTCGCTTCCATCGAACACGGGATTCACATGTCGGATGAGACTTTGCAGTTAGCCAAGCGAAACAACGTAGTGCTCGTCGGCACCGAGTTTACCGTCAAACTATCCGAGTATTTGGGCTTGCCTCCGGCGGTGGCTAAAGCGTTTCATGCCAATTACGTTGACCGCTTAAAACGTGCGTACAAAATCGGCGTGCCGATGGTTTACGGCTCGGATGCATTCTTCGACGTGGAAGAAAATCGCGGAGAGCAAGCGCTCTCGATTATTGATAGCTTCGTCGAAGCAGGGGTCGCGAATAAAGATTTGCTCCGTTATATGACGACGGATGCGGCACGCCTGCTCGGAGTTGACACGCGGCGGGGAGCAATCAAGGTAGGCTTAAGAGCCGACATTATCGCCACACAGGAAAACCCGTTCGATAATATTCTGACGCTCAAAAAAGTCTCTTTCGTCATGAAGAACGGCAAAGTTTTCAGAAGCCCGTTGCGGTAAACGAAACTCCGCGCCCGTTGCACGACCCGCCTTGAACGTAACTCAGTCATAGCGGAGCGCGATCATCGGATCAACTCGCGTGGCACGGCGCGCCGGGATATAACAGGCCACCAGTGACACGCCTGTCAGCAGCAGCGCGATGGACGCATACGTGGCCGGATCGGTCACGGTTATGTCGAACAGCAAATTAGACATGATGCGTGTCAGGGCGATGGCGCAGGCGAGGCCGACGGCGACGCCGGTGAGAACCAGAACCATGCCCTGCCTGATGATCATCTTGAGCACGTCGCGCGCTTGCGCGCCGAGCGCCATGCGCAACCCGATCTCGTGCGTGCGCTGGCTCACCTGATAGCTCAACACGCCGTAGAGTCCGACGGCAGTGAGCACGAGCGCGAGCGTCGCGAACGCGCCCATCAGCGTGGTGATGAATCGTTGGGAAGTGAACGACGCGCTGACAACCTCCGTCATCGGCCTGATTTTGGCGACGGGGAGTTGCGGATCGGCCTCGCGCAGCGCGTCGCGCAGCCCCGCGCTCAAGTCCAAGGGCGCGGACGTGCGCACGATCCAAGAGGTGAGAAACCAGCGAGTGGTGGCGACCGACATCCCATCGGAGACTTGCGACGCGGGCACATAGACGGTCGGCGCAGGCGTGAGGTCTGCGCCCTTCTCGCGTATGTCCGCCACCACGCCGACGATCTGGCGGTATGATTTATCAATGTAAATTTGCGCGCCGAGCGGATCGCGGTCGGGGAACAGGCGGCGCACCAGAGCCTCGTTCACCACGACGACCGCCGGGGCGTTCTGCTTATCCTCATCGCTCAGGCCGCGCCCGTGGCGGAGTTTGATGCCGAGCGTGCGAAAGTAATCGGGGTTGACGCCGCGACTCTCGACCGACGCCCCGTTGCGCCCTTCCGGCCCGTCGAGACTCAGGAAGTTATTCAATCCGCGTTCGAGCGGGAGGCTGGAGACGGTGGCGACCGACTCCACGCCCGGCAGCGCGCGGAGTCGCTCCGTCACATGCTGTTGCAACTCCCAGACTTGCCCGGTGGTTCGGTATTTCGTCGAGTTGAGTGAGGCTTGCATCGTCGTTAAATTGTTCGGATCAAACCCCAGTTCAACGGCCTGTAGCCTGAGAAAACTTTTAATCAAAAGCCCCGCCCCGACGAGCAGCACGAGCGAGAGCGCGACCTCCGAGACGACGAGCAGCGAGCGCATGCGTCCTCCCGCTCCCGTGGCTTCGCCTTTGCCCGCCGCCTCCTTGAGCGCGCCGCTCAGGTTAACGCGCGTCGCCTGCAAGGCCGGACTGATGCCGAACAAAAGGCTTGTGACTGCCGAGGCGACGAGCGCGAAAAGAACGGCCTGCGAATCGAGCCTGACTTCGGCGAGGCGCGGCAACCCGTCTGGACTAATCGCCGTGATGAACGGCACAAACCACAGCGCCACGCACAACCCCAAGACGCCCGCCACGAGTGAGAGCAACAGGCTCTCGGTCAACAACTGCCTGACGAGTCGCCAGCGGCTCGCCCCGAGCGCGAGGCGCACCGCGATCTCTCCGCGCCTGCGCGTCCCGCGTGCGAGGAGCAGGTTGGCGACGTTGGCGCAAGCGATCAGCAACACGAAGGCGACCGCGCCCGACAGCAGGTAGAGCACGCGCCCTATGTCGCCGACGACCGCCTGCTGGTACGGGTCGAGTCGGACGCCACGGTCGCGCTCCTGCGCGTGGCCGGGATAGGCGCGTTTGAACTCCGGGAAGAGCGTCTCCACCTCGGCCTGTGCCGCCTCGCGCGACAGTCCCGCCTTGAGGCGCGCGATCATGGAGGTGTTGCGCCCCTGATCCGTCGGATAGACGACGAGTTGCAAAGGCAGCAGGAGATCAACCGGCTCCTCAAACTGGAAGCTGGCAGGGAGCACGCCGACGACCGTGCAACTCCGCCCATTCAACTCCACCTGCCGTCCGAGAATCGAAGCGTCGCCGCCGAAATAACCCTGCCACAGACCATCGCTGATCAGCGTCGCGCAAGGGGCGTTGGGGCGATCCTCCTCCGCCGTGAAGCCGCGTCCCAATTGCGGGTTGACGCCGAGGACGCGTAGAAAACCCTCCGAGACGCGCAAGCCACGCGCGCGTCGCGGCTCAGCCCCGCCCGCCAGATTAAAGCCGGAGTTCGTCGGCGCGTAGCCTGCGGCCTCCTCGAACGAACGCGTGTTCTCTTTCCAGAAGGCGTAAACAGCCGTGCTCAGCGATTCGCCCGACCCGTCCGCCAGCAACCAGGACACTTGCACCAGCCGCTCCGGCTCCGGGTAGGGGAGCGGTCGCAGCAACACTGCGTTGACGACCGAGAAGATCGTCGTGTTGGCACCGATGCCGAGCGCGAGCGTGAGCACGGCGATAAAGGTGAAGGCGCGGTGCTTGACGAGCATCCGCGCCCCGTACCTGATGTCTTGAATGAGCGGTTCCAATATGCCACCTCCACGAATCTCGTAAGCCGCGTCTTTAATCCGGCCTAGATTGCCGAAGTTTTTGAGCGCGGCAAGTCTGGCCTCCGTACGCGACATCCCGCGCGCGATATTTGCCTCCGTCTCCAACTCGATGTGCAGGCGTAACTCTTCATCAATGTCCTCGATCACCGCGTCGCGCCCAATCAGAGCGCGGACACGTGCCAGCAGGAGGTTGAAGTGTTTCGTCATCGCCCGCTCCTTATGTCGCCCGGCGCATTTTCGTGACGGCCAGCACGAGCCGATCCCAACTTGCTTCTTCGACTTCAAGCTGCCGCCGCCCTGATTTCGTGAGCGTGTAAAACTTGGCGCGCCGCCCGGTTTCGTTTGTGTCCCAGTCGGAACTGACCCACCCGCGCTGCTCAATGCGGTAGAGCGCCGGGTAGAGCGAACCCTGCTCCACGGTCAGCATTTCGTCGGACATCTGCCGGATGCGTTGGATGATGCCGTACCCGTGCAGCGCGCCCAGAGAGAGCGTCTTGAGGATGAGCATGTCGAGTGTGCCCTGAAGCAGGTCTGCTGTCGCTTTGGTCATCGTTGAATCTCCAATTCGGCCGACACGACAAGCGGCCATGCCTAGAATGGGTAGGCATTCTAAACAAGGACGCCTAGAACGTCAAGGCTTAAATGAAAAACAGCGGTGACGGGCTTTACAAACGGACGAGCATGCCGCCAAAGTAGTGCTGAAAAACTTTCGCGGTTTGCGTCCGCACGGGATCGAGAGGTTTGAGCAGGAGGTCTCAAAGATGAAACGGTTTTTATCCTCCACACTCGTTTTATGGAGTGTGCTCGCAGCAGGAACGGTTGGTCTCCACTCAGCCAATAGCGACGGCGCGACGACAGCCGAAGCCCGAGCATTTCCATCAGCCGGGGCGCAAGCATTAACCCCTACGCGCTACAGGCTGGACGCTGCCCGGAGTAAATTCATGGTGCGCGCCTTCTCCGGCGGACTGCTCTGGTTCAAGGGGCACGACCATTTCATCATGGCGCGCGATTTTTCAGGGGAGGCGCAACTCACGCCGGGCGCGGCCAGCCCGGCCTCGCTCCAGTTGACGGTGCGCGCCGACTCGCTCGTGGAGACCCGCGACGCGTTCACAGAGCAGCAGAAGCAGATCATCAACCGTGAGTTGCGCGAGATAGTGCTTGAGACGGCCAAGTACCCTGAGATCACTTTCCAGAGCACGGACGTGACGGGCAACCTGTCCGGTGTGCAGTTCGAGGCGAAGATCGGCGGCGACCTGACGCTGCATGGCGTGACGCGCCATATCGTTATCCCCGTGCAGGTGACGCTTGGCGGCGACACGCTCAGGGCAAAGGGTGAGTTCACGCTCAATCGCGGCGATTACAAAATCAAGGCGACTTCGGCTTTTCACGGCACAGTTCGCGTGCGTGACAAGCTGAAGTTCACCTTCGACATCGTGGGGCGGCAGGTTTAGTTCTTTTGAGGTCGCAGGTCGAAATACGCTGCTGAAATCAACCAACGCGTGTGTGATTACGATCTATTATGCGCTCTTGGGCTTACGCTCTCTGCCCTGTCCATGTAGAATGCGGTATGTTTGCTAACGAACAAAGGGATAGATGAAACGGATGAAACAACTCCTCGTGGCGCTAGTGTTTCTCGCGGCGGCTCTCACGTTGGTCAATGCTCAGGAATTGAATGATAAGGTGCTCCCCGCGCCTTCCTCCGAGGTGTCTCCCCCACACGAACAATCTGACATCGCGCCATCTACGCTTAAGTGCTCGGCCTCCGACGCTCAGGCCGAATGCTCCCCCGAACAGTTCACCCGCGCCGTCCACGTCGCCCGGTATGACTTTACCCCCGCCCCGCACCTTGCTCCCTCCAGCACCCCGGAGCACTTCCGTTGGGGCGCGGCCTTCGAGCAGTCCCTGCTGTTTCTCTCCGTCCAGCACGGCTACGCGCTGACACAGCCGAAAACCCGGCGCGAACTCGGCGGCAACTTCTTCAAGGATTACGCCCGCTCGGTTCGCTCGCTGCACGGGTGGGGCGACGGTGGAAGGTTCTTCACCAACTACGTCGCACACCCGATGCAAGGTTCTTTGTTGGGATTCGTTCAAATCCAGAACGACCCGGCGGGTTCTCGCCTCAAGTTCGGCAGGTCCGGAGCGTACTGGCGCAGTCGCATGAAGGCGCTCGGCTGGTCGGCGGCATGGAGTACTCAGTTCGAGATCGGTCCCATCAGTCAGGCGTCAATCGGCAACGTCGGTCTGCACGGCAAGCAGACTTATGTTGACCTTGTGATGACGCCAACCGCAGGGCTAGGGTTGCTCGTGGTGGAGGACGCCTTGGACAGGTACGTGATCGAGAGGATCGAGCGGCGCACTAATAACAGATACGTGAGAATCTTGAGCCGGATGGCGCTCAACCCGACGCGTAGTTCAGCCAACCTGCTGCGATTCAAGAAGCCCTGGCACAGGGACGCGGGACTACGATAGCGCGGGGTGTTGCAAACACCTGCGTCGGAGTTTGACCGCGAAGGGTTGGTGTGTCAGTCATCTCGAGCCCAAAAGCCCAAAAGCTTGACAGTGTCGCTGTCGGGGCATAACCTTTTGGGGACACCGCCGGATGTGTGTGCCCTGACCGGCCGGGAGATGCGGGCGACCTCCTACTTATACGGCGCGACTCAATAACTACTCCGCACCCGGCCGATGTTTTCTTACAAGTCGTCCGCTGGCTCACCAGAGGAATCGCCTCAGTGTCGCCTCACTAGAGCGGCAAAATTATCGTCACGCCACAGAAAAAGAGATCGCCATGTGCCCCTCCGGCGTGAGCCTCGCTGTGCTGATTTGTGAGCGCGCCCGCTAACATCCGTCAACATCTGGAGAAGTGCATCGTGCAACAAAGAGAGAGCAAACAAGTGCGACAACAACGCGTTGCCATGCTGGCGTGCACGCTGTCGTTGTTCGTGGTCGCCGCCTTCGCCGCGCTCGTCGCCGGCTCGACTCAGGCCGGGGCGCACGCGCCGCGCACACATAGCCGCGCGGCCATCATCAACGTGACCAACACCGGGGACAGCGGCCCCGGCTCGCTGCGCGACGCCATCGAGCAGGCCGCGCCCGGCGACACGATCAACTTCACCGTGACGGGCACGATCAATCTGACCAGCGACGCTTTGACGATCAACAAAGACCTGACCATCAGCGGCCCCGGCGCGGACACTCTTTCTGTAGAGCGAAACCCAAAGGCTCCCGACTTCAAAATTTTCACGGTTGAGCGAGGCGCGACAGTCGCCATCTACGGTCTATCGATCAGACAGGGGCGCGCCGCCGCGTCCTCCGGCGATGCGGGCGGTGGCATTGACAACAACGGCACGTTAACGCTCGACAGTTGCCGTCTGACAGATAACTTCGCTGTAGACGGCGGTGGCGGCATCCACAACGCGGGCACGATGTCGCTGACACACTGCCGGGTTGCCGCCAACATCAGCGAGGGCGTGGGCGGAGGCATCTCGAACGACGGGATGTTGACCGTGAGCGAAAGCGTCGTCGAGCATAACGAAGCCCTCGGCAAAATGGCAGGCGCGGGCGGCGGCATCGCCAACACCGGCACGCTGACGCTTAACAACTCGACCATCTCGTCCAACTTCGCGCTCATCTACGGCGGCGCGCTCTATAACAGCGGCCAGACCACCATCAATAAAAGCACCATTATGGAGAATGTCTGCGGTGCGGCGACGGTCTCGCGGGAGCAACGCGGCGGCGGCGGCGTCTATAACAAAGAAGGCGGCAAACTCGGCATTAACGCCAGCACCATCGCGCGAAATAGTACCGCGCTGAACCGGGGCGGGGCTCAACTGTCGCCCGTCGCCGACGGCGTCTATAACGCCGGAGACGCGACCGTCGCCACGAGCATCATTGCCATCAACGGCGGAATGGTCGCGCCCTTCTGGGACGTGGAGGGAGTATTCGTCTCACAAGGCTACAACCTGATTGGCAGGCGGTTCGGCAACACGGGCTTCGCGCGCGGCGTCCGAAACGATCTGGTCGGTTTCGACAATGTTCCCCTTGATCCTCTGCTCGGCGCGTTGCGCGACAACGGCGGCCCGACGCCGACCGCAGCCCTACTCTGCAACAGCCCGGCCATTGATGCCGGTGACGACGCGAGCACGGAGCCGCCGCTGAGCTTCGCCACCGATCAGCGCGGGCGTGCGCGTCGCGCGGGCGCGCACGTGGACATCGGGGCTTTTGAAGTCCAGCCGGACGACGAACATTGCCGCGTGCTATCAATTTCCGATGCTACCGTGGTTGAGGGGGATAGCGGTAAGAAGCTGGCGGTCTTCAACGTCAGCCTGTCGGCGGCGACGGCTGACGGCGTGGCGTTCCATTATGCCACGAGCACCAACGCGGCGAGCGGGCTTGATTACGAGGGGCAGGCGAACGGATTCGATTTCGACTTTACCATCGGCAACGCGTTCATCGCAGGCGGCCAGACCTCCGCGTCGATCTCCGTGCCGGTTAACGGCGACACGATTTACGAGCGGGATGAGACCTTCATCATCAGGCTCACACAGGTAACCAACGCCATCCTCCGCTCCGGCCGGGGCGTCGGCACGATCATCAACGATGACCCGTCGCCCGTCGTACAGTTCAGCGCAGCCGACTATCAGGCGGGCGAGGCCGGAGGCCACGCCGTCATCACCGTCACCCGCACGGGCAATACCACCGACGGCTTCGCAGTTAACTACGCCACGCTCGACGCCCCGGACGCCCTGCCCTGCCGGGACACGACCACCGCGCCGCACGCAGCCTCCGCGCGTTGCGATTACACGACGACTATTGACACGCTCAATTTCGCCCCCGGTCAGGTGCAGCAATCCTTCAACGTGCCCATCGTGGACGACGCGTATGCCGAACCGGCCGAGACGTTCAAGGTCGTGCTTATTGCGCCGGGCGGCCTCGTGCTCGGCTCGTTGAATCAAGCGACGGTCACCATCGGCGACAACGACACGGAGGGGAACGCGAACCCGATTGACGATAGCGCGTTCTTCGTCCGCCAGCACTATCTGGACTTCCTGAACCGCGAGCCGGAGCAGGCGGGCTTCGACGC
>DASYMM010000025.1:0-14300 GCA_036009085.1 Pyrinomonadaceae bacterium
GCGGCATAGACGCCGTAACTTTTCTCTGCGCTGCCGGGGCTGATTTTGTAGAGGAAGACGAGGTCGCTTCCCTCCTCCGCGATCTCGACGTGCAGATTTTCGAGGCGCGGGAGGACGGCGGCGAGCGTGGTTAGTTCGTGATAATGCGTGGCGAAGAGCGTCTTCGCGCGAAGCTGCGGGTGGTTGTGAATGTATTCGAGCACGGCGCGTGCGACGGCGAGTCCGTCGTAAGTCGAAGTGCCGCGCCCGAGTTCGTCGAGCAGAATGAGCGAACGCTCGGAGGCGTGGTGGAGTATCTGAGCGGTCTCCACCATCTCGGTCATAAAAGTTGACTCGCCGCTGCCCAGACGATCATAGAGGCCGATGCGCGTGAAGATACGGTCGCAGAGTCCGACGGTGGCATGCGTGGCGGGGACGAAAGAGCCTGCCTGCGCCATTAGGACGATGAGCGCGGACTGTCGCAGATAGGTGGATTTGCCGGACATGTTCGGCCCCGTGATCAGAGCGATCTCCGGCGCGTTTTCGCCGCCGAGTTTTAGATCGTTGGCGACGAACGCGCCTTCGGCAAATATTCGCTCGATCACCGGATGGCGTCCCGCCGTGACGCGCAGCACGGGCGACTCGGAGACGACGGGGCGAACGTATTTATACCCGGCGGCGACCTCGGCAAACGAAGCGATTACGTCCAGATAGGCGATGGTTGAAGCGGCGGCGAGAATTTCGTCGCGGCTGCGCCCGATCTCGGTGCAGACTTGCCGGAAGATGTTCGACTCCAGTTCGCCGATGCGCTCCTGCGCGTTGACGACGAGCGATTCGTGCTCTTTGAGTTCGAGCGTGATGAAGCGTTCGGCCTGCGCGAGCGTCTGCTTGCGCGTGTAGCTGGCGGGGACGAGATGCAGGTTCGGGCGCGTGACTTCAATGTAGTGGCCGAAGACCTTGTTGTAACCGACGCGCAGGCTCTTGATGCCCGTGCGTGCGCGTTCGCGTTGCTCCATCTCCGCGAGATAAGACTTGCCGTTGCGCAGCAACTCGCGCAGCTTATCGAGTTCGTCGGAGAAGCCCGCGCGGATGATCCCGGTCGCTTCGCCGCGTTTGGGCAACTCGTCGTTGATGGCTTCGCGAATCACGCGCGCGGCCTGCGCGCACACCGGAAGCGCGGCCAGCAGCGAGCCGAACCTGTTTTGCTCCTGCTGCAAGACGGCTCGCACGCGCGGCAGCGTCTCAAGCCCCTGACCGAGCGCGAGAGCTTCCGGCGCAGAGGCGTGGCCGGAGCGCGCGCGTCCTGACAAGCGTTCGAGATCGTGAACAAATTCGAGCGCGGCGAAGAGTTCGGCGCGCGCTTTTTCGTGCTCGACGAACCACGCGACGTGTTCGTGGCGACGCATGATCTCCGTGATGTCGAGCGACGGTTGGCGCAGCCATTGACGCATGCGCCGGCCGCCCATCGCCGTGCGCGTCACGTCGAGCGTAGCGAGCAACGAAGGCGCGCCGCCTGAACTGTCGAAAATTTCCAGACTGCGGAGCGTCCGCGCGTCGAGCAGCATGAAGTTGCCCGTGTGATAACTCGTCAGACGCGTCAACTGCCCGGCGGAAGCGGTCTGCGTGTTGCGCAGGTAGGCGATGATCGCCCCGGCGGCTGTCGTGGCGAGCGGCATGCGCGAGAGTCCGAAGGCCGAGAGCGTGCGCGCCTCGAAATGATTGAGGAGCGCGGAGCGCGCGAGTTGCGGTGCGAAGTAGTCGTCGTTGCAGCGCGTGATGAAACCGGGCAAATCCGCGTCGGGCGTTTGCAAGGAACGCGCGACGAGAATCTCTGCGGGCGCGATGCGTTGGAGTTCGGCGAGCGCGGCTATCGCGTCGAGTTCGGTCGCGGCAAATTCTCCGGTCGTCACATCTGCGTAAGCGATCCCGGCGCGTCGCCCGTCGGTCGAGTAGGCGGCGAGATAGTTGTTGACTTTACTGCGGAGCAGGCCGGGTTCGATGATCGTGCCGGGCGTGACGACGCGCACCACGTCGCGCTCGATCAAGCCGCGTCCGGTTTCGCCTTTGACGGGCGCGGCGGTGAGTTGTTCGCAGATGGCGACGCGATGGCCGCGCGAGATGAGCGTGGCGAGATGGCGTTCGAGGCTGTGATGCGGCACGCCCGCGAGCGGGACGCGCACGTTGCGCCCCATCGGTTTTGAAGTCAGGACGATGCTGAGTTCGCGTGCGATAAGGCGCGCATCGTCGTCGAAGGCTTCGTAGAAATCGCCGATGCGGAAGAGTAGGATCGCGTCGGGGTGACGACGCTTGATGTCGAGATATTGTTGTCGGAGAGGCGTGCCGATCATCATCGCTCGATGAACTCCGCGAGCAGGTCTTCGACGGAGACGAGGGCGCGATGAAGCCTGTGCAGTTGTTCAAAACTCAGAATCTTCGTGACGCGCCCGATCTCGTGGAACGCGCCCGTGCGCGCCAGATTCATCTGGAAATTGGCGCGGTTCGTGTCGCGTTCGCTCGCCACGATCAAAAAAGGTTTTGAGCGTTGCGCCTCGTAAGCGCGTTTGAGTTTGGCGAGCGCGGCATCCACGTTGCCCTTGCGCTGCACTTCAAAGATGTGACTGAGGCGCGGGCTGCTCTCGCTCGCGCGCCACACGACATCGTAATACTCAAACTCGCTCTCGGCATGATGCCCGAGCACGCGCCCGATGTCCAAGAGCATCTGCTGAACGTCGGTGTGCGAGAGGGCTGCTGAGCCGGTCTGCGCCTCCGCGGGTTCGATGGAGAAGGAGAAACTGGGCGCTTCCTCGGCGATGCGTTTGCGTCCCTGCGTCGTGATCGTCCAGAGGCCGCGCCGACGCTCGATCTGTCGCTTGTCCGCAAGCTCGCGTCCGGCGCGCTGGACGTGTCGCTTCCACTGGCGTAGTTCCCCGTTGCTTTTCGCCTGATGCGCCGCGTCGTCAATCTGCGGGAAGTAGGCGACGAGGCGTTCGTAGAGATAGCGCACGTCGTCCATCCCGCCGGTGGCGACGAGTTCTTGCAGGATCGGTAGTTCCAGACGTGCGACGCCGGGATAAGTCATTGCCAAAACAAGAGGGACGTTCGGGAGTTAGAAACAGGATGTGAAGTCAACCAGCCTTCGCACACAAAAATTACAGGAGATGTGACGGACAATCAAGTTGAGAAATACCTCACCACCCGCCGCAGCAACAAACAACGCGCGTTTATTGAGAGATGCGTTTCGTGTCCCGTAGGGACGATTGATAATAGCTCAGCGATTTATCGCTGGGTAAGATGCGTAGTTAAAAAGTTGAGTCCCGTAGGGACGATTGAAAGATTGTTTCAATCGTCCCTACGGGACTCAACTCATGGCCTTGTGCCTATTCCCAGCGCTAAAGTGCCGGGCTACTATCAATCGTCCCTACGGGACAAATTCCAAAACGTACTCATTGCTTTGGATTAATTACGCCGCGCGGCTCGCCGCCTTAATACCGAAGCACTCTTGAATCTCGTCGGATTCAAGCGTGTCGCGCTCCATGAGTCCAGCGGTGAGCCGCATGATCTCTTCGCGGCGCGCGCCGACGATCTCGCAGGCGCGTGCCATCTGCGCGTTGATGATGTCGTTTGTCGCGTGCTCCACGCGGTCGAGTAGAGATTGACTGTGCGGGTCTTCGGGTTTGCCGAGATGAATCGGGCCGAGCGGACTCATGCCGAACTCGGAAACCATCTTGCGCGCGATCTCCACGGCGCGTTCGATGTCGTTCGACGCGCCCGCCGTCATCGTCTCCAACAGGATTTGTTCCGCCGCACGCCCGCCCAAAAGCAGCGCGATCTGATCTTCGAGATACTCCCGCTTCTTCATCAGGCGGTCGCGTTCGGGCAGCGACTGGGTGACGCCGAGTGCGCGCCCGCGCGGGAGAATCGAGACTTTGTGAATCGGATCGCCGTGCTTCACGTCGAGGCCGACGGCGACGTGTCCCGCCTCGTGCACCGCCGTTGCGTAGCGTTCCTCTTCGTCCATCATAAAGCCGTGGCGTTCCGCGCCCATCAGGATTTTGTCGCGCGCGTATTCGACATGCTCGCGGCAGATCGAATCGGCGTTGTGACGCGTGGCGACGATGGCGGCTTCGTTGAGAAGGTTGGCGAGGTCTGCGCCGGAGAAACCGGGAGTGCCGCGCGCGATCCAGCCGAGTTCGAGTTCGGTTGCGAGCGTCAACTTGCGCGCGTGGACGCGCAAAATTTCTTCGCGCCCGCGTGCGTCCGCGAGGTTGACGGCGATCTCGCGGTCAAATCTGCCGGGGCGCGTCAGCGCGCTGTCGAGAATGTCGGGGCGATTGGTCGAAGCGATGACGACGACGCCTTCGAGTTGCTTGAAACCGTCCATCTCGATGAGGAGTTGGTTGAGCGTCTGATCTTGATCGGCGGAGGCGGAGTCGCCGCTCCTGCCGCGACGACGACCGAGCGCGTCGATCTCGTCTATGAAGACGACGCAGGGCGCGAGCTTGCGCGCCTGCTTGAAGAGGCGTCGGACACGAGCCGCGCCGAGTCCGGCAAACTTCTCCTGAAAGCTCGAACCGGAGACGGACAAAAACGGGACGTTGGCTTCCGTGGCAGCGGCGCGTGCGAGCAGGGTTTTGCCCGTGCCGGGAGAGCCGGAGAGCAGTATGCCGCGCGGGGCGCGTCCGCCGAGGCGTCCGAAGCGCAGAGGGTCGCGCAGGAATTCGATAGTTTCGGCCAACTCGTTTTTCGCTTCGTCCACGCCCGCGACATCCGCAAAGGTTGTAGTCTGCTGCCCGCCGCTGTTTGCATCGTTCAACTCGAAGTCGCCGTGCCCGCCGCTCATGCTCGCGTAGAGACGCCAGCCGACGAAGGCGATCACGCCGAGCGTGAGCAGGGTGATGAGCCAGTTTAAGGCCGTCGAGAGACGACCGGGCTGCATCGTGTTGAAGACGACGGGCAGCTTCTTCTGCTCGAAGACGCTGATGATCTCTTGCTGCGCCACGGCGTTTGTCACAACAGCCTGTGCGCGCGTGCCGTCGGTCTTCTCAACCACGAGCAATTCGCCTTCGACGAGGAGCGAGCGCACGGCGGCGTCGCCCGTCACGAGCGCGCGCAGTTCGGTGTAGTTGACGTTCTGCACGACGGGGCTTTGCGAGAAGTAAAAGGTCTGGAAGGCGACGACGGCGAGCAGGACGGTGATCGCGCCGATAGCGACGATCAGGCTCGTCTTTTGCGTGCGGGGGAGCAAGCGTGAAAATGGCATTGAAATTTCTCCAACCGCAGCGAGGGCGGCGTCTGAAAAGGGGGACGGCCTGCGCTGCTTCGAGCTATCAAGAATCTGAAAATTTTAACTGAGGGAACGAAACCCGGCTGAGAAGGCCAACGCGCGGAACTTGCGGTAGGAGCCTGTCTGCTGCTTGAGCGGCGCGACGGCAGTGGCCGCGCAACCCGGAATCTACTCTAGCACTGGCAGTTACTCGAAGTCCAGCCGAATGTTTTTTATTTGTGTCAGCCGTCTTGTTCGATAAATCTCAAAAGCCGGTGCACCAGCCGGACGACAGTTCGCGCTCTCCCCCACTTCCGATGACGAAAAAAACCGGCGAGGTTGCCGACTCCGGCGTCGCGGAGATTTTATTTCAGACTTTTGCTCTAATTTAGAACACCGGCGGAGGCTCGCCAGCGGCGTATTTTCATACAAGTGGGGGTTGATTTACGTTGCCGTTCTCCATCAAATAAACGCTGTGGAGCGGTCAAAGTTATCAATCGTAAGGATTTAAGTTCGAGGCGCGGAGACGCGGCGGGGGTTGGCATCACGTTTGCACTAGGGAGAGCAGGCGGGTTCACAAGAACCGGGAGATTTGACATCAACCTTTTTTTGCTAAGGAGAATGCGAACATGTTGTGGACGATTCTGGTAGTGCTTCTGGTGTTGTGGTTACTCGGGCTGATCGGCGGCATCGGCGGCTCGCTCATCCACTTGCTTTTAGTCGTGGCTCTCATCGTGCTGGTCGTTAACCTGCTGACTGGCAGACGCACGGTTTAGTCGTCAGACGACACGAGCGGCTCTTAAAACTCGGGAAAAGGGATGCGGTCTTAACTGAACCGCATCCCTTTTCATTTGCCTACAGCCTTCCCGCAAACGGCTCCATCGCGCGACCAAAACTACTCTCTGCCTTCCTTTGCGCCTTCGGTTTTAATTTGCGCCTTTGCGTGAAAACCGTTCTCGCAAAGGCGCAAGCGGTTGAGTGTAGCCTTGCTGTTGACTGTTAACGGAAATCCACCAGCCGCGCCTTGAGCGGCGTGGTGAGGCGCCCGACCGGGTAGAGGTTCATCTGCTTGTCGTAATAAGGCGAGCGGTCATAAAAGAAGTTCAGGCGAGCGCGTGCGCTCGCGGCAAACTGCGGCTCGGTCGCCACGCGCCGCTCAAACTCCTCCCGCAGCTTTTCATCCTTCGCCAGCATCTCGCGCGCCAGTTTTTCCAGCATGTAACCTTCGCCGTACTCTTTCTGCTCGAAGATGGAGTTGAAGAAACCCCAGTAGAGCAGCGAGTCTGGCGCGTCGGGTTCGAGCAGATTGATGACCAGACGACCAGCCGCCTGCGCCATCGGAACGACGACCGAACCCGCGACATAGGTTCGCTGTTCGCGCACCAGACGATTTTTCTGCGTCACCGGCACGCGAAGTTCAAACGACGCGCTCGCCCATTTCACTTCCGAGAAGCGATAGCTCTCAACTTCGACGGTTAAAGGCTCGGCCAGACGTTGCAGGCGCACGCCATGCGCGTGGAGAACTTCAATCGCCTCCGTCCACTGCGGCGGAATGATGTAGTAGAGCGGCGTGGGGACGGAGATCGTGGCGTAGCTGTCGTTGAAGAAAGGCACTGTGTAATCGAGCGGCTTCGTCCCGTAGACGACGCGCACCGCGCCGGACACGTCGCTCAACTCGCGCCGGAACTCCAAGCCCTTGATCACGCGCGGCACAGACTTATCCGTAAACGCGATCCGCAGCGCGACCTTCCGTTCCGGGTCGTACGCGCTTCCCTCTTCGGAGACTTTTTGATCCGTCTCTTTCGCCACACCTATCCAACCCGCCGGGTCGCGGTTCACGTCCTCCAAGGCCGTGCGCAACAGATCGTAGGTGGCGCGCACGCGCGTGCGATAGTCCTTGAGCATGTGCGTCTCGATGAGGAGGGCTGGACGATTGCGCAAGGGTGCGTAGCCGGTGGCGAAGCGCGGCGTGCCGATGAAACCTTCGACGCCCGCTTTGACCGGATCGCGGTTGTCGCGAAATTCCATGTAGGTCGTGAGCAGGTTGCCCAGGGCTTCGGTGGCGGGCACGATGCGCCCCTCGAAGGCCGTCTTCATCCAACTGCGGAGCGGCTGCGGGACGTTTTCGTGTTCCTCGAATTGATAAGTCACGTTGTAGCGAAAATCCGCGCCGTCCGTGACGTGGCAATCAATGAAGAGTTCCGGGTTCCACAGGTTCCACAGGCGCAGCCACGCGCGCGTCTCCGGCGCGTCGGCCTTCATGTAGTCGCGATTGAGGTTGAGGTTGGTCGCGTTTGCGCGCCAGCCCATCTCTTCGGGGCCGTTTTGATTGATGCGATTGTAAGGGCTGCGCCGCTCGTGGCCGTCAACGTTGTAGATCGGGACGAACAGGAGCGTGACGTGTTCGAGCAGGCGCGGGTGCGTCTTCAAGACGACGATGTCGCGCAGGAGCGCAAGCCCCGCGTCCTTGCCGTCAGTTTCGCCTGCATGAATGTTGGCCTGCACGAAGACGACGACTTTGCCCGCGCGACGCGTCGCTTCGGGCGTGAACGTTCCGTTCGTCGCGGCGATGACGAGCGGCAGCGCGCGGCCTTCGCCGCTCCGACCGAAATCCGTGAGGCGAATCTGCGACGACGCGGCGGCTGCGAGTTTGCGACAGTAGGCGAGCGTCTCTTCGTAACGCGGCGTTTCGCGATAGTCGGTCTTTTCCGCGTGCGTCTGCCAATCGGGCGGCACGGGCGCGGACGGGCTTTGCGCGTTTGCTTCGTTGTTCATAAAGATTAGCAGTAGAAACAGCAGGGCACACACTAGATTACTCGAACGGTGCATCCGGTCAACTCCAAATTCTAAGAACGTATTTCAAAACGACTTCTTTGTCTTCCTTTGCGCCTTCGGTCTTCTCTTTGCGCCTCCAGCGTGAAACCGTTTTCGCAAAGGCGCAAAGTTAAAGCGAAAGGCGCAAAGGGTTGAGTGTCTGGGCGTAATTTTGCAATTCACTCCAGGTCGCGGTTCAGGCCATCACGTCAGAGCGTTGTTGCAGGAGCGACAGTTGGCGCGTCGCTTCGCGTTGAGGGTGCCGCACGAAGGGCAGCGGTTGTACATCGTGCGTGCGAACCAGTTTGTGATGAGCGCGCTCAGGAGGAGAATCCCCACGAGCACGGCGATGCTCAAGAGCGTGTCTTTCAACTCTTGTATTTCTCCCGCAGGTTTTGGTGATAGCCCTGCCCGCGTTCGTAGCCGCGCCGGAAAGCCTCTTGCTCGTAGGCGTCGCTGTATCGTTCACGCAGACGCTCCGCCGACTCGGCATACGACGCGCCGCGCAGTTGCGGGTGCAGCGCGGCCTCGAAGCCGCGACGATAGACGGATTCGTCCGTTTTGAAATCGCGTCCCTGCCCCGTGTAATCTTCGTCTTCGGCATCGCGCAGGCCGACCCACCAACTGTCGCGCGCTGCGTCCACGCTCTCCGCGCCCGCCGCGTCGAGCGCCGCGCGAGCGGCTTCCGCCTGTCCGTCGTCTTCCAGTTGCGCAATGAGGACGGTGCGACCCTGCCTGAGCGCGTCTTCATAGACGAAGAGTTCGTCGTGCGGGAGACCCTGCGCGATGTTTCCTTCGAGCGCGCCGCCCGCGGCCATCCCCGCCGCCGCGCCGCCCGCGCCGAACAAAGCCGCGCCGATGATTCCTGCGGCCATGATCGGCCCCACTCCCGGCACGAGCAAACTTGCGGCGGCTGCGCCGAGCGTCATCCCGCCCGCCGCGCCCATCGCGCCGCCGACCACGCCGCCTACGGCATTGCCCATGCCCGGCTGCTCCGTATCGCTCGTCGGCACGTCTGCGTCCTCGACGCCCTGACCCGACGCCGCTTGACCGGGCGAGAGCAAACTCAGGTTTTCATCCGAGAGGCCGACCGACGTGCGCAGGTTTTCGATGGCACGCTCGGCGTCAGAGCGCGACTGGAATATTCCGGCGACTGTGTTCATCGCTTATCAAGTCTCCTTCAGGTTTAAGTGTGCGGTTAGTTTTATCTCTTTACGAAGCGACATTCAAGTTTCATCCGTGCGGCGCGCGCGAAAAAGTAGATTGAGCCGCATGTGTGGTCGTGTTAAAGTGTCTCTCGCACGTCCGACCACACGAGAACCACACTGGAGCGCACGCGAATGATCGAGATTTTGGACAAACACTGGCCGATGTCTGTGGGCGACGGGAAAGCCACGCGCAAGAAGAAACCGCGCATTCTCGCCATCACCACCGACTGCTGCACGGGTTGCGCCGGGTCGCCCGCGTGCATCGAGTATTGCCCGATTGAAGCGTGCATGTTCTGGGTGCCGGACGAAGACCACCCGCCGTTCGGTCGCATCGAAGTTGACCCGGAACTCTGTATCGGTTGTCAAAAGTGCATCAGCAAGGGACCGGAAGGCGCGTTTCTCGACGGTTGCCCGTGGGACGCGATGGAGATGGTTCCCACCGAAGACTGGGAAGCCGCGCACGGCATCACGCTCCCCGACTCGCCCGGCGCACGCTAAATATTTTCCACTTCACCGAAAGTTTTCGCTTAACAATTTTTCACTTGCCCGCCGCGCGGCTCTTGATGGCCTCCGCCGTCAGAGCCGCCTGTTTTTTGATCTCATCCGACATCCCCGCCACGTCGCCGCGCGCGTAACGTTCTATTTCTGGCAAATCTTCCGCCGCGCCCACCAGGTACAAAGCTCTCAAAGCCTCCCAAGCGTTTTTGCCGTCGGGCGCGAGCACGAGGAGTTCCGCACCCGCCGCCAGATTCGTTCCATCCGTCGCAGACAGACGCTCGATCTTGCCCGCGACGGGCGCGCGAACTTCCTGCACCGTCCCACGCTCATCTCTCACGCGCGCCAGCATCGCTTCACGCGTAACGGACGAATTTACCGGCAGCACCGTGACGAGCGTTCCCGCCAGCGGCAGTTTGACGCTGTAGGGATGCAACATAGAGACTAATTCCGCGCGCCCGCTCCCGTCGTTGAAGCGCGACAGAGACAACGCCGCCATCCTGCGCACCGCAGGTTCGCTATCCGCGAGCAGATTTTTCAGCGCGCCGTGAAACTCCTCCGACTTGTTATCGTCGCCCATCACCCACGCGGCCGCCAGCCGCAGATCAGGCAACTGGTTTCCCGCCACGCCCACCACGCGCGGATACCACTTCTTAACGTCCTGATTCCCTTCGACGATGCGCTTGTCAATCTGTTCGAGCGCATGTTGCACGTGGCGCGGCTTCCCCGCATCGCCGAGATATTTTTCGATCTCCTCATCGCTCAGCGTCCGCCAGAAGGTCGTCCCATACCAAGAGAGAAACGGCAGGATGATGAACAGCGCGGCGACGACCGCAAGCGGCCACGGCGAGCGTCGGCGCGCAGAAGAAGAGGCGACCGCCGACGCTTCCGTGGCAGGCTCTGTGCGCGTGTGATGATTGTTTGAATTATCCCCGTCAGTCATCTTCAATCTAGAGCGCGCCGCCCGGAGCGTTTGCTAACGCGCGGGGTAGAGTTGATAAAGCATCAGATAGACGACGACGCCCGTTATCGAGACGTAGAGCCACAGTGGAAATGTCCAGCGGGCGATCTTGCGATGTCGCCCGAAGTCGCCGCGCCACGCGCGCCGGAGCGTCACGGCGATGAGCGGGACGATCACTACGGCGAGGACAGTGTGCGTCAACAGGATGAAGAAATAGACCGGCCGGACGTAGCCCTGTCCGGCAAAACGCGTCGAGCCGTGGTTGTAATGATAGACCAGATATGACGCGAGAAAGATGCAGGAGACGACGAGCGCGGCGGTCATGCAGCGCAGGTGCGCGGTGATGCGCCGGCGGCTGATGAAATAGAGACCGGCGAGGAGAAGCATCCCGCTCGTCGCATTGAGCAGGGCGTTTAAGTGCGGCAGCTTTGAATAATCCATGAAAGTTCGGAGAAGCAAAAGATGCCGCGATTATAGCACCCGCCCGCCGCCCGCCGCCCGTCTCGCTTGAAATGGTGGTGTCCTCAATTGGTTTAGTACTCTGTCTTCTCTTTGTGGCTTCGTGCCTTGGTGGTGAGTTATCTTAAACGGCATTCACCACGAAGACGCCAAGACACGAAGGAAGGCAAAGTAAAGCTGAAACTATGACGCTACTCTTGAAATGTGTGTGGAGCGTGATGTGAGCCGGGAACGGCAACGCCCCGTCGGTAGCTACGACGCCGCTACTCCGCTGTTTTTTTCGCAGCGGCGTGGGGCGCGGCTTTCTTCGGCGCGGCCAGCCTCTCGCTCATCTGCTCGTAGCCGCAACGCTCGCATTGCCAGAGCGGGAAGACGCTGGACGGGTCGTTTTTGCTTTCATAGACGGCGCGGTCGGAAGGGATGATCTTGCCGCCGCACTGCGGGCACGCGCGCCCGCGTATGCTTTGGTTGTCGTTATTGAGAGCTAAGGCTTCGCTGTCGTTTGCCATACTTCGGTTTCGCTTTAAACTTTTAAGATTCGTCGTCGGGCGGATTGCGGTGCTTGTAGGCAACGACAAAGATTGCGCAAAAGATCGCGACCGGCGGGCAGAGCAGGATGAGCGTCGAGATGTTGAGTTGTCGCGCCGAGATGCTGTCGAGACTGGCCGCAGAGGCTTTGCACATCGCACACTGCGCGAGCGCGTCCGGGGCGAAGAACATAGCCGCTGCCGACGCGACGAGCGCGAGCAGGAGAAACGTTTTGGCTGCCGGTCGTATCTTCATGGCCGCGGGAAAGCTCATCTGTAAATACGCGAGTTTAATAAGCGCATGCTGTCCGGGAAGAAAATGAAGAGCAGGCAGATACACATCACCAGCATCGGGATCAAAGTATAGACGAGGCTCATGCGCTCATAACGCAGGTGCATGAAGTAAGCGAGAATGAGCGCGGCTTTGATCAGCGAGAGGCCGACGAGGATCGTCAACATGATCGCGAGCGGGACTTGAATGTAAGCCAGCACGACTTCAATCATCGTCAGCAAAAGTAAAAAGCCGAGGATCGAAAGAAAGAGTTTCGTCGTGCCTTCAAAGTGAACCGGGGCGGACTGCGCCGCCGCGAGCGTCGTTTCGTCCTCGGCGGCGAAGAAGTCTCTGAGCATGCCGTTCTCATAAGCCCAGTAGAGCGGGATGACGGCAAAGATTCCGGCGAGGATGAGACTGACGAGCGTGATAAACAGGCTGTCAATGGAGAAGAAGTTTCCCGCCCAACGCACGTTCGAGAGAGCCATCAAGAGGAAGCCCGCCGCGAAGAGCAGGCAGACCCCGTTTAAGATCAGGTCTTGCTTCTTCATCAAGTTGCCGAGTGCTCCGAAACGTGTGCTCATCGTGTCTTTAGTCCACCTCACTTTTGCAAAGTTTGCCCGCCTGCTCGCCTAGTGCGTCGGGTGAAAATCTACCGACAGCAGATAGATCAAGGGAAAGACGAACATCCAGACGAGATCGACGAAGTGCCAGTAGAGACCGCTAATCTCCACGTCTTCGTGCGTCTTGCGACGGATGCGTAGCGCGATAACGCCGAGATAGATCACGCCGGTCAGGACGTGAAACATGTGCAGGCCGGTGATGGCGAAGAAGGTTGCGCCGAAGAGCGGCGAGGCTTGCGGCCAGCGTTTGAGCCAGTCGGCGGGGAGCGTGAAGGGCTTGAGGCCGTAGTCCTCGATCAAGTGGTGCCATTCGTATAAGTGGAGCACGAGGAACGTGAGGCCGCCGAGCATCGTCGCGCCGATCCAGCGTCGCGCCTTTCGCCGGTCGCGCCGCGCGGACGCCGAGACGGCCATGACCATCGTAAAACTCGAAGCCAGAAGGCAGAGCGTCATCACCGTGGAAAAGATGATGCTCGGATAGAAGGCGAAAGGGGTCGGCCACTGGTCGCTGGCGACGCGCGCGTAGCTGTAGCCGATGAGGAGCGCGGAGAAGGTCAACGCGTCCGAGACGATGAAGAGCCACATGCCGAGTTTCTTGTGGCCGATGTGATACGGGAAAGTCCCGCCGCTCCAATCATCCGCGATCAGATGCTCTGTCTGCGCATGTGTGCTCAACTCTTACCTCCACAGGAAAAGGAGTGCGAATAGATAGACCCACAGGCCGTCCATGAAATGCCAGTAGAGACCGATAGCTTCGACGCTCGCGCGCCGCTTCCGATCAACGTTGCCCGCCGCGCCCGATGCGCGAGCTTCGACGGTCTCGCGTCTTGTGCGAATCGCCAGATAGCTCAAACCGAGTATGCCGCCTAAGAGGTGTATGCCGTGGAGCGCGGTCAACAGGTAGAAGAAAGAGCTATGCGGGTTGGTTGCGAGATAAATTCCCTGCCCGACGAGTTCGCGCCACGCTAAGAGTTGCGAGACGAGAAAACCGAAGCCGAGCGCGAGCGACGCAAGCAGCCAGCGGCGATAAGACGCCTGCCGCCCGCTTCGCTCCGCGCGCCGCGCCGCTTCAAAGGTCGCGCTGCTCGCGAGTATTAAAAGCGTGCTCACCCAGAGCATTTGCGGCACGGCGAAAATTTGCCATTCCTGCTGCGTCCGCGTGGAGCGAAACACATACGCGCTCGTCAAAGCCGCGAACATCATCAGGATCGCAGAGAGCGCGAGCCACATGCCGATGCGATACTGCTGCGGCGTGGTATCGCGAGCCGCGCGCGAACGCGGATCGCCGTCGTTGCCGTTCGGCGGTTGAGGACCGCCGCGCGAACCGTTGCCGCCCGCGCGTCGTCCCGTCTCGCCTAAGGAGAGCGTCTTCGTTTTGGTCGAAGCGCCGCCCGGATTTTTAGTGGTGACCGTTGTGACCATTGCCTGAACTTCCCTGTGTTCCCTGCGTTCCCACTCCCGCAGCCGCCACGTTTTCATCTCCCGCATCGGGCGTCGTCTGCAACACGTAATCTTCCGGCGCACCGGGCACGGCAAACTCATAAGGGCCGCGATAGACGACGGGGAGACGCCCTCCGAAGTTGTCGTGCGGCGGCGGCGTGGTCGGCGTCACCCATTCGAGCGTCGTCGCTTCCCAGGGGTTGCCGCTCGCCTTTTCGCCACGGAAGATGCTGTAGATGAAATTGAAGAGGAAGATGAAC
>DASYMM010000026.1:0-7789 GCA_036009085.1 Pyrinomonadaceae bacterium
GCACGGCCTCTTCGCTCACTTCGCCGCGCAGATCAACTATTCGCTCGCGCACCGCTTCGGAGACGTGCGCCGTGTGCAACTCGTAACCCGGTCGGGTCACGACGACGGTGGCGACGAGAGCCAGCACTCGCTCCCACTCGCGCCATGTCGTGATCTCTTCCCACGAATCCGCGCCCATCACAAACACCAGCCCGCCGCCTAGGTTGTCGCGCAAACGCAAGATCGTTTCGATGGTGTAGGGCTTCCTCGGTTCGTCTAGTTCAACCGTGGAGATGCGAAAACGCGTCTCGTCCTGCGTCGCCAGCGCGAGCATCGCGTGACGATGATAGGGCGACGCGGGCGGCACGTTTCGTTTGTGCGGCGCAACGTGCGCCGGGATGAAAAGAACTTCGTCGAGCGAGAACAACTTCAACAACTCGCGCGCCACGGCGAGGTGCCCGTCATGCACGGGGTCGAACGTGCCGCCGTAAAGCGCGATGCGAGAATGGCGCGGCCAATTCATAACTCAATCCGTCGCTGCTGTCGAACTGTCGCTGCTGCCGCTGCCGCCGCTGTTGCCGCCGTCGCGCATCGCGGCCAAGTCCGCGCGCTCGCCTGCGGCACTGGCTGCCGCAACATCGGCACTTCTCGCAGTGTCGCGCTCTCGCATCGCGTCCAACGTTTGCGAGACGGCGAAGACGAGTTCGCGCACGCCCGTATTCGTCACAGACGAGATGGCGTAAAAATCCCGCCCGTCCTCGCCCGCGCGGCGGCGCAGATTTTCCAGCCGCTCCGGCTCGTCGAGCGCGTCTATCTTCGTCGCCACGACGATCTGCGGGCGTTCCGCGAGTTGCGCATCGTAGGCCAGCAACTCCCGATTGATCGCTTCGTAGTCGCCGACCGCATCGCGGCCTGACGCGGAAGAAATATCCACGAGATGCAGCAACAACTTCGTGCGCTCGACGTGGCGCAGGAAACGGTCGCCCAGACCCGCGCCTTCGTGCGCACCCTCGATCAAACCGGGGATGTCCGCGACGACGAACGTGCGATAGTCGCCGAGGTCAACGACGCCGAGATGCGGTTCGAGCGTCGTGAAAGGGTAGTCTGCGATCTTCGGCTTGGCGGCGGAGATGGTCGAGATCAAAGTTGACTTGCCCGCGTTCGGGAAACCGACGAGGCCGACATCGGCCAGAAGTTTGAGTTCGAGTTGCAACTCGCGCTCTTCGCCGGGGCTGCCCTCTTGATGGTAGCGCGGCGCGCGATTGGTCGAAGTTGCGAAGTGCGAATTGCCGAAACCGCCGCGCCCGCCTTTGGCGGCCAGCCAACGCTGCCCCTCTTCCGCGAGGTCGCACATCAGGTCGCCCGTCACCGCGTCAAAGACCTGTGTGCCGATGGGCACGCGCACCAGTATGTCCTCGCCTTCGCGTCCAGAGCGGTTCGAGCCTTCGCCGTGTCGCCCGCGATCCGCGTGGTGTTCGGGGTTGTAGCGCAGGTGCAGGAGCGTGTTGACGCCCGTGTCGGCCACGAGCCACACGTCGCCGCCCTTGCCGCCCTCGCCCCCCGAAGGGCCGCCGCGCGGCACAAACTTCTCGCGCCGGAAAGCCGTCACGCCGTTGCCGCCGTGCCCGCCGCTCACGCGAATTTTGACTCGATCAATAAACATTAAAAACGTCCGTAGTCAGTTGTCAGTTGTTCAAATCAATCTTTAGCAACTTGTGTGATAGTCACTAAACAACTGACTACGGACAACGGACAGCTTTCCCTGCATCGCCAAAAGGAAAGGACGCCCTACGCTTGTTCGTTCGAGCAGGCGCGGGCGTCGCAAGGTAACTGTTTCGGATAACCCCTTGGCTAAGCGGCAGCAGTGGCCTCCGGCGCAGAGGCAGTCGCGTTCGTCGCCTCCGCATAGACGCTGATGAACTTGCCCTGCCGTCCCTTATCCTCAAACTTGACGATGCCGGTGATCAGAGCAAACAACGTGTCGTCTTTGCCGCGCCCGACGTTTTTGCCCGGCTTCCATTTCGTGCCGCGCTGGCGCGCCAGAATGTTGCCGCCGAGCACGCGCTCGCCGCCAAACTTTTTCAGCCCCAACCGCTGCGACTGCGAATCGCGCCCGTTGCGCGAACTGCCGACTCCCTTTTTATGTGCCATAACTCAACCCTTCAGAGTGACGAGTGACAAGTGACGGGTGACAAGTTAAAGACAAGTTCTTTGATTTAACTTGTCGCTCGTCACTCGTCACTTGTCACTGCTTTATCCTATCGAATCAATCTTCACCGCCGTATAATTTTGCCGGTGGCCTTGTGTGCGTTTGTATTGTTTGCGGCGTTTCTTCTTGAAGACTATGATCTTGTCGCCGCGCCCGTGCTCGACGACCGTGCCCGCCACGCGTGCGCCGTCAACGATGGGCGAACCGACCTTCGTTTCGTTGTCGCCGCCGACGACGAGCACGTCGAACTCGACGCTCGCGCCCGCCTGCTCGCCAAGCGAAGGCACGCGCACCGTCTCGCCTTCCGCGACGCGAAATTGCTTGCCGCCCGATCTGATAATTGCGTAAGACATCTTAGTTACTCTCCTCAGACGCGAAAATCCCCTGCGGGAAAGTCGTTCATTATAAAGGCTGCTTTCTGCCCGGTCAACGCGCCAAAAGCCTTCCGTTTCAAACTCAGGCGTTCGCGATTTTCACGCCGCTCCGGTCGCTGTTTCGCGCCAGAAACTCTTCCAAAAACTTCGTGGAAAAGTCGCCCGACTGAAACTGCGCGTCGTCCATGATCTTCAAGTGCAAAGGGATCGTCGTCTTGATTCCTTCAATGACCATTGATTCGAGCGCGCGGCGCATGCGAGCAATCGCCAGTTCGCGCGTGCGCGCGTGGACGATCAGTTTCGCGATCAGCGAATCGTAATAAGGCGGCACGAAGTAGCCGGGATAGATGGCCGTGTCCACGCGCACGCCGGGGCCGCCCGGCAGGTTGCACGCCGTAATCAGTCCGGGCGAAGGCACGAACGTCTCGGGGTGCTCGGCGTTGATGCGGCATTCGATGGAGTGCCCGGCGAAGATCACGTCTTCCTGCGCGAAGGCCAACTCCTCGCCCTCCGCGACGCGAATCTGGTTGCGCACGATGTCCGCGAGCGTGATCATCTCCGTGACGGGATGCTCCACCTGTACGCGCGTGTTCATCTCCATGAAATAGAAACGCCCGTCTTCGTCGAGGAGAAACTCGACCGTGCCCGCGTTCGAGTAGCCGACGCGCTTACACGCGTCAACCGCGACCTTGCCCATCCGCTCGCGCAACTCACGCGAGAGCGCGGGCGAAGGAGCCTCTTCGATCAACTTCTGGTGGCGTCGCTGCACGGAACAATCGCGCTCGCCCAGATGCACGCAGTTGCCGAACTCGTCGGCCATCACCTGTATCTCGACGTGGCGCGGTCGCTCGACGTAGCGTTCGATGTACACGTCGCCGTTCTTGAACGAGGCGAGAGCTTCGTTTGAAGCGGTCTCCAAAGCCTGTCCGAGTTCCGCTTCGGTGCGGACGATGCGCATGCCGCGACCGCCGCCGCCCGCCGCCGCCTTGATGATGACCGGAAAGCCGATCTCGCGCGCGAGTCTGAGAGCCTCTTCTTCGCTCTCCAACGGATCAGGGCTGCCCGGCAGAATCGGCACGCCCGCCGCCGCCATCGCGCGCCGCGCCTCCACCTTGTCGCCCATCAACTTGATGACGGACGAGCGTGGCCCGATGAACTTGATGTTGCAAGCCTCGCAAATCTCCGCGAAGTAAGACGACTCGGCGAGGAACCCGTAGCCCGGATGAATCGCGTCGACGTTCATGATCTCCGCCGCGCTGATCACCGCCGGGATGTTCAAATAACTCTGCGCCGAAGGGGCTGCGCCGATGCAGATCGACTGATCCGCGAAGCGCACATGCAGCGAATCGCGATCCGCCTCCGAGTGCACGGTGACGGTCTTGATGCCCATCTCCTTGCACGCCCAGATAATCCGGCACGCGATCTCGCCGCGATTCGCGATCAGGATTTTCCGAAATTTGCGCGGAGCAATTGCCATATCTTTAAGTGACGAGTGACAGCTGACGAGTGACGAGCAAGAATCAAGACAAATTTAAAGATCGGGTTACGGCTTTAACTTGTCACTCGTCACTTGTCACTTGTCACTGTTCTCTTCACTGTTTCTTGACTCCGAAGAGAGCCTGACCGTATTCGACGGGCTGGCCGTTTTCGACGTAAATTTTCTCGATTGTGCCGCTGACTTCGGCCTGTATCTCGTTCATCAATTTCATCGCTTCGATGATGCACACGACCGTCTCGGATTCGACGCGGCTGCCCTGATTGACGAACACTTCGGAGGTCGGCGAAGGCGCGCGATAAAACGTGCCGACGATGGGCGAAGTGATCTTGTACAAATCTTCAACCGCGCTTGGAGCTTCGGCTAGCGCGGACGCGGCGGCAGTTGAAGGAGCGTGTGTGCCTGTCGGCGCAGGAGTCGGGGCTTGCGTTTGCGCCGTGGCTGCTGTTCCGGCGGTGGGCGGCGCGGGAAACGGGATGACCGAACCTGTGCCGCTGCCCGTCGGTTGCGGCGGAGTGTGCGAATACGTGTTGCGGCTCAGGCGCAGGCGAAAGCCTTCCTTTTCGAGTTCAAACTCGGTGAAGCCCTGCGCGGTGATCAAATCGGCCAACTCGCGCAACTCGTCCATGTTGATGGAGGGCTCAGTCCGGCGCGAAGGGGTCTGGTTCTCGCGCTCGCCGCTGCTGCCGCCAGGGCGATGACGCCGGCGCGAATGCCGACCGCCGCCCATTCCGCCACTGTTGTTAACTTCCCCCGTAGCACCGCCGCCGCCGCCGCTGCTCCGGCGCGGGTCGGTTGGCTGCTGGCGCGTCGCCGCGCCGCTACCGCCACCGCTGCTGCTGGTGTCGCCCGTCGGCTGGCTGCCGGGTGTTTCGGGTCTCTTTTCGTCGCTCATGTTTGGTTAACACCTCCGCGCGTCGTGAGTCTTGTGGCGCTCTCGTTGCTTGCGTTGGTAGAGCAAAATCAAAGCCCCTGCCCGCTCCGGCTCAAGTGTCGTCGCGCGAGCGGGGGGTTTGGGGCTACTGCTGCTGCTGGCTTTCGTTTCGAGACGAAGGGCGCGCTCCCTCGTCTGACACGAGAAGCGCGCCCCGCTCGATGCCGACTCTACTTATCCGTGTCCTGCTCGGCGGCTGTTGATTCGGTCTTCTTGGAACGACCGCCGCCGCTGCCCGCTTTATCCGCGTCCTTCACGTCTTCGCCGCCCGTCTTGCCGCGACCGCGCTTGGCCGTCGTCTCTTCACGCTCGAAAGTCTTGTCGGCTTTCTTGCCGCCACGACGACCGCCCTCGGCCTCGCCCGACTTCGACGCACGCGCAGACTTCTTCTTGTCCGACGTGACGGACTTCGCGCGCTTCTCCGCCTGCTTCGCGGCTTCAAGCTCGCGCGGGCTGCCGACGAGTTCGATGATAGCGAGTTCGGCGTTGTCGCCGTCGCGCCGCCCCAATTTGATGATGCGCGTGTAGCCGCCCGGACGATCCTTGTAGCGTTCGCCGAGTTCGTCAAACAGACGCTTGACGGCGGCCACGCCCGCCGTGCGCGCCGGGCGCACCGGGAAGCGTTGACCCGCCTCGTTCTTCTGCTGGCGGCGACCCGTCGCGATCTTCATCTGCCGGTTGCCCGTGTGGAAGAACGTCGCGGCCTGACGACGCAGGTGGACGGCCTTCACCGCCGCATCGTCGCCGTCCAGAGTTTGCGCCTTGCGCGAGAGCGTAATCACGCGCTCGATGAACGGGCGCAGTTCTTTGGCCTTCGGCAAAGTGGTAACGACGCGCTCGTTGCGCGCGTTGATGAGTGAAGTCGCAAGGTTGCGCAACAGAGAGAGACGGTGTTCCGTTGTCCGCCCCAATTTGCGATGTGCTTTCAGGTGTCGCATGATTCCCTATAAGTGACAAGTGACGAGTGACGAGTGACGAGACGGAAGACAAGCCTTTAACTCGTCACACGTCACACGTCACACGTCACTGCTGTTTAATCTTCTTCGTCGTCCGCAAAGTCGCTGATGTCGGAGTCGCGCCCGCCGGTGCCCGGAATCGGGTTGCCCTGTTCGTCAAACTCCATGCCGAAGTCCAAGCCCATCCCGTGCAGGATGTCTTTGATTTCGTTCAGCGATTTCTTGCCGAAATTCTTCGTCGCCAGCATCTCGCGCTCGCTCCGCTGGACGAGATCGCGAATGGTGCGAATGTTGGCGTTCTTCAAACAGTTGTAGGAACGAACCGACAGTTCGAGTTCGTCAACCGAACGATCAAGCTGGTCGTTTCGCGGCAGGGGCGGACGCTCGATGCCAGTGTAGGCAAACTCGTCCGTGTCCTCCTCGAAGTTGATGAAGATCGCCATGTGATCTTTGATGAGCTTCGCCGCAAGGCCGACGGCATCGTCCGGCTTGACCGAACCGTCCGTCCACACGTCAATCGTCAACTTGTCGAACTCCGTGTTCTGACCCAACCTAGCGGCCTCGACCGTGTAGTTAACTTTTTTAACCGGCGTGTGCACGGAATCGACCGGAATGTAACCGAGGCTCAAGTCCTCGTCGAAGTTACGGTCGGCGGGGACATAGCCGCGCCCGCGCTTGAGGCGCATCTCGATGTTGAGCGAACCGCCCTCGGAAACGGTGGCGATATAGACGTTCGGGTCTAAGACTTCCACGTCCGCGTCGGTTTCGATGTCGCCGGAGAGAACTTCGCCCGCGCCCGTCTTGCTGATCGTAAGCGTCTTCGCCTCGCCGCCGTGCAGTTTGATCGGAATCTGCTTGAGATTCAAGATCACGTCCGTCGCGTCTTCCACCACGCCGCGAATCGAAGAGAACTCGTGCTCGACGCCTTCAATCTTGACCGCCGTAATCGCCGCGCCTTCGATGGAAGAGAGCAGCGCGCGGCGCAAACTGTTGCCGATGGTCGTGCCGAAACCGCGCTCGAAAGGCTGCGCGGAGAAACGCCCGTAACGCTCGGTCAGCGTCTCGTTCTCGACCGCCAGACGGCGCGGCATCTGAAATCCTGTCCAGAGATTATTTTGATCCATAGCCATAATATTTTTGAACCTTAGGCTGCTCTTTGAAAGCCGATGTGCGCGAGGGCGGCGGCTGTCTGCGGGTCGCCGCATGCCTTTGTTGACATGCGAGAGGCACAGTTCAGCCGTCGCCGATTCGCGCGGATGTTACTTGCTATAAAGTTCGACGATGAGTTGCTCGTTGATCGAACGGTCAATGTCGTCGCGCGTCGGCAAACTCGCCACGCGCGCGCCCATCTCCGCGCCGTCAGCGGGTGCCAGCCACGAGGGGCGACCACGCCCGGCAGCCGTCTGCCACGCGCCTTCGATGTGCGCGTTCTTCCGGCTCGTCTCGCGCACCGTCACCACGTCTCCGGCTTTCACCTGAAAAGAGGGGATGTCAACTTTGCGCCCGTTCACTTCGATGTGGCCGTGATTGACCAACTGCCGAGCCTGCCTGCGCGACGTGGAGAAGCCCGCACGATAGACCGCGTTGTCGAGCCTGCGCTCCAACAGGACGAGCAAGTTTTCGCCCGTGATGCCTTTCTGGCGCGCGGCTTTCTCGAAGTAGTTGCGAAACTGCCCTTCGAGCACGAAGTAGATGCGTTTGACTTTCTGCTTCTCGCGCAACTGCTGGCCGTAGCCGACGAGGGCTTTGCCGCGGCGCGGCGAGTTGCCATGCTGTCCGGGCGGCTGCGTGCCGCGCGCTTCAATGGGGCACGAAGGCTTGTAGCACTTGTCGCCCTTCAAA
>DASYMM010000027.1:0-6142 GCA_036009085.1 Pyrinomonadaceae bacterium
CGAACTCAAAGCCCCGTTCATGCCTGACATGAACGGGGCTTTTTGTTAGTTAAAGAGATGCCTGGTCAGATGGTATAGAACGTCGTGAAGAAGAGGATGAAGCGGTAAAGCTGTATGACGGCGATGATGCAGAGGGTGAGCGCGAGGCACTTCAAGGCCGTGCGTGTCCGTCCTTGCCCGTAGGCGCGGCGCAAGGCAAAGAACAGGTATGTCCCACAGAGCGAGAGCATCAGGAGCGTGGCGAAGTCGTCGTTTTGCAGCGACGATAGGTCGAAGCCAAAGACGCGCCGGATGCGCCAGCCGACGAACATTAAGGCGTGCAAGCCCGCGAGGAGCAGCAGCAGGAACGCGAAGAAGTGTAGGGAGAAGACGAGGTGCTCGACGTAGTAACGACGCGTGCGCCAATAAAAAGCCTGCAACAGAAGGGCGTAGAGCGGCACCATCACGATGACGAGCGTTTTCGCCTGCCCTTCGATGGCAGCGTCGAAGCGCGGGCGGTATTGTTCGTAAGTCAGGTTTCGGGCGCGGAGTTCGGAGTCAACCAGGTGGCGCGCGAGGCGGCTGTGCGGAAGCATGTTGAGATGGACGTAGAGCGGCGTGGTCAGGCTGTTGAAGCCGAGGTAGGAATGCGCGAAGAAGAAGATGACGTTGCAGAAGACGAACAGTTGGAGCGGCTTCAGATAAGACTTGCGACGGCCTCTGAAATACTCTGCGGTGAGGCGTCCGGGGCGCGTGAGGAGCGCGGCGAAGCTGCGAAAAAGGTTCGACTCGACGCTCGTTAAAATATTGAACGCTTCGTGGAGGAAGCGACCGAGCGAATAGTCTTCGCCCGCCACGCGTCGCTCGCCGCAGTTGGAGCAGTAACGCCCGGAGAACTGTGCGCCGCAGTTCGGACAAGCGGCGGCAAACGCATCACGCGCTCCGCTTGTTGCGCCAACCTCGACGCGTCGCAGCGGCGCGGCTTCAGTCGCTTCTTCCGCCAAGGCGATGTCGGTCTGGTCTGGCATGTTTCGCGTCCGCACGAGCGTTGCCCGTGTTGCGTCAGTTCGTGCCCGCGACGGCTCGCAGGTATTTCGCAGCGAGTTCTTCGCGGTTCGTGATGCAGATGTCCAACTCGCGCAGGAGGCCGTCGCCGAGGCCGTAAATCCAGCCGTGCACGCCCAACTCCTGCCCCTGCTCCCACGCGCTCTGCACGATGGTCGTCCGGCTCACGTTCAAGACCTGCTCGATGACGTTCAACTCGCAGAGCGTCTTGAAACGCTCGCCCGCGTCGGCAATTGCCGCGAGCGCGGCTTCGTGCTGGTGCCGCACGTCCTGCACGTGCCGGAGCCAGTTATCAATCAAACCGTGCCTGCTGTTCTCCAGCGCGGCCTTGACGCCGCCGCAGCCGTAATGCCCGCACACGATGATGTGCCGCACCTTGAGCACTTCCACTGCGTACTGAATCACCGAGAGACAATTCAGATCGGTGTGCACGACGACGTTCGCCACGTTGCGATGGACGAACATCTCGCCGGGCGAGAGGCCGACGATTTCGTTAGCGGACACGCGGCTGTCCGAACACCCTATCCAGAGATACTGCGGCGTCTGCTGCTGCGAGAGACGATGGAAGAAATCCGGGTCAGCCGCCGTCATTTTTTCCGACCAGGCGCGATTGCGCGCGAGCAAGCTTTCTAAGTCTTTCATAACTTCAAACGGCGGGCGCGCCTTCGCCTTCAATCCAGACTTCGCCGCCCGCGAAAAACTCCTTTTTCCAAATTGGGACAGTGCGCTTGAGTTCCCGAATCGCCCACTCGCAGGCTTCAAACGCGGCGCGGCGATGCGGCGCGCTCACGGAGACGACGACCGACGTTTCGCCGATCTCCAGACGCCCCGTGCGATGCACGATGCCGATGTGCGCGATCTCGAATCGTTCGTGCGCCTGCAAGCCAAGCCTGCGCATCTCTGCGAGCGCCATCGGCGCGTAGGCTTCGTAGACGAGATAGAGCGTCGCCTCGCGCCCGCGCGTGAATTGGCGTACGTAGCCGTCGAGCGTGACGGTCGCACCGCACTGCGGCGGCACGATGCGGCGCGCGACTGCGCCGATGTTGATCGGGTCAATCGTCAGTTCAAAAAAATCTTTCGCCGCCCCGGCGTCCGGCTCAACCGCTTCGACTTCTCCCGAATCATCTTCTCCCGCGCCGCCGCTGACGGGCGGAAAGACGGCGACTTCATCCCCCGCGCCGACACGCGCCTCGCCTCCCGCGTACTCCTCGTTGACCGCGACGAGCAGGGAACGTCCGAAGCGACGGAGCGCGGGGTGCGCGTTTAAGACTTCCGCCAGCACGCTCGCGGCGGTGGCGGGCGCGGAGACTTCGAGTTCTTCCGCTTCGCGCCCCGCCGCTTCACGCGCCGCGCCGAAGTAGAGCAAGCGCACGCGGATCGTCTGCGGCGCGTCTTTCGTGTGATGTGTGATGGCGTCGCCGGGGGAAGTCATTCGTCGAGGTTCGGGTGCTGGCCGCCGTGGCCGTTGCCTCTGGCGAGTTTGTATTTGCGTGCGCGCTCTTCGTAGTTGCCGACCACTTGCGAGAGCAGGTTGCTGATGCGTTCGAGCCGCTCCGCGCCGGAGCGCATTTCGAGCAGCCCTTGTTTGGCCTCCGCGTCGAGTTCCATCGCGGCGGCGACGAGGAAGGAGAGACGTTCCGGTTCGGCGTCTGGCAGTTCGGGCAGACCGGCGCGGTCGTCGTTCAAATTGCGCACGGCGCGCGCGATTCGCATGAAGAGTTCCGCGACGCGGCGCGCACGTTCCAGCAGCAACGCTTCGTCTTCCGGCTCGTCTTCAAAAAACTCGACGCGCCCGACCAGATACGGCTCGCCCGCTTCCACATATTCGACGAGGCGATAGCGTACGAGGCCGACCGTCAAAATATTTGAACGCCCGTCGGGCAGGAGTTGCGCTTCGACAACTTCCGCGGCGCAGCCGACATGACCGATGGGCGGGCGCGTGTTGGTCGCCGTGTTGATGTCGAAGTACGACAGCCCGAACAGATTATTACCCACGCGCACGTCGGCGAGCATCTGCCGGTAGCGTTCCTCGAAGATGTGCAGCGGCAGCGGCACGCCCGGAAACAGCACCAGCGGCAAAGGGAACAGCGGCAACTCGCTCACGCCGCGCACTCTCTCGAAAGATTCTGTCATGATCTAAGAGTGACAAGTGACGAGTGACAAGTGACGAGTAAGAACAAGGCAAGTTTTAAGACATGGATGCTGCTTTAACTTGTCACCCGTCACTTGTCACTCGTCACTGCTTTCATGGCATTGCGCTCGATGGCTTGCAGCGCGCTGGCGGAGGCGACGAGTTCCGTGTCGTCGGTGGCGATGTTTGCGCCCGTCGCTGCCGTGTCGCCCGTTGCAGCGGCGTCGCCCGTTTCGGTTGCGGGTATGACGTTTGATTGTTCGGCGTCGGCGTCGAGTTTGAGTTGTTGTTCGATGAGTTCGAGAATTTTTTCGGGCGACTCGTCGCCGAGGGCGAGCCGTTTGGCTTCGAGCGTGAGCGCGGCCATCTCGTGCGCGCGCGTGCGGAAGCGTATGTCGCGCGTGATCAAATCTTCGATGATGCGGCGTTCGCGCACCTGTCGCGTCGCGTCCGAGTCGAGTCCGGCGGCGACGGCGTATTCGACGGGGACGCTGCGATTGCTGATCATGATGTGGAGCGCGCCGGTCAAAGTGCGCGCTTCTTCGCGCATGCGCGGAATGTCGAGCAGCGAATTTTTGAAGCCGAGATGCCCGCGCAAGTTGATCTCGATGATGGGCGCAGGCCGCTCGTCCTGTTCCGGGTCGTGCGTGCGCGCTTCGCTGCGAATCACTTCCATCACGCCTGAGTGGACGGCTTCGGCGTCCGCGACGCCCGACACGTCGAAGTTGAGACGTTGAAAAGGCCGCTGCGTGTAGTCGCGCGAGTGGTGCGCGGTGACGCGCCGCTCCTCGTCAACTTCCACGAGGTAGAGGCCGCGTTCTTCTTTGAACTCGTCAATCGTGCAGGCTTCGAGCGAGCCGGGATTGAACGCCCAATCTTCGATCTCGAAACGCTTGTGCGTGTGGCCGAGCGCGACGTAATCCACGAGCGAGCGCAGTTCCTTCATGCGTGAGATGGAGAGGGCGGGGATGTTCGGGCGATTGAGTTGGCCTTCCACGTCCGTGTGCAGCATCAGGATATTGAACAGGTCCTCGCTGCGCGCGCGCCGGAGCGCGTCCGTGAGGAGCGGGATGGCGGCGTTGGTGGAAGTGCCGAACCAGTGCGTGCCGAAGATGCGCGCGCCCGCGATGTCTATGTAAGACCCGCTGCGCTCCTCTTCGTTCCAAGGGGTGAGATTGAAGCCGTCGCTCGTGTCCGGTTCGAGCAGCGCGAGGTAGCCCCACTGCGAGAGCGAGCGCATCCAACTGAAACGATTGACGGCGTCAGACTCGTGCTGGTCGTGATTGCCTTCGATGGCGACGACGGGGATGCCCGCGTCTTTCAACATTTGCAGGCCGATGATGGCATGGTTCATCGCCTGCGGGTCAACTTTTCGCGAGTTGAAGAAGTCGCCGCAGATGAGCACGAAGTCAACTTTGTTTGGAATGGCGTGCTGGTCGATCACGTCGCGCCACGCGCGGAAGAAGTCTGTGGTGCGCTCCTCCACGTTGTAGCGTCGGCAGCCGAGATGGATGTCCGCAAGATGAAGAAATTTCATAGTAATCACGGCGAAAGCGCAAGCGCGCATCCCGAACGCTCGGGAAGACAGCCGACAGACGCGCTTTCGTGTGACTATTATACAACAGTGACGAGTGACAAGTGACAAGTGACGAGTTAAAGACAGGTTTTCTTCTGCTTTAACTCGTCACTTGTCACTCGTCACTCGTCACTGTCTTAAAAAGGTGAAGCCCCCGCGACTCTGGGAAGGAGTCAAATTTGGAAGCGGGGGCTTCGGCTCCGGGCAGCGGCGAAGGGATACCGTAAGGCGCGGAGCGCTGACGGCTCTCGTGAAGGGAACGAGAGCCGAACTTGTAAAATCTTTCAAAGAACTCTCCGGCGCGGCGGCGTCGCTTGGGGGAGGAAAAATCCGCCGCCGCGCCCTCGACTGTGAGGATGAGTTATCAAATTAACGTCCGTGCTTGCCTTGCGCCGCGCCGAGCGGGTCTGTGTTGGCAAAGGCATCGCACATAATGCGGTTGAGCGCTTCGATGGCCGGGCGTGCCACCCGTTCGGAAATCTTTTTGCGCGCCAGTTGGAGCAGCACCCCGCGTATCTCGGCGGGCGTCAATTCGCGCGCGCCGTTCGCGTCCGTCCCTTTGACAATGGCTTTCAAGAAACTCACCACCTAACCTATATGCGTTTCAAGCGCATTTCATTTCAGAAGATTTCAGGCCGCTTCGAGTCGCGCGGTGAGCGTCGAATGGCGCATGGTCGTGAGCAACTTTTCCACGTCGAGCGGTTTGCTCAAAAAGCCGTCTGCGCCCTGATTGAAACAGGCTTTCTTCATTTCAATGCTCGCTTCGGAACTCACGATATAGACCTTTGAAGACGGGCACTGCGCCTTGATGTAATCGAGGAGGCGGAGGCCGACTTCGGGCGAATCGAGCACGGGCGGCATGTGCAAATCAAGGAGCGAGATCGTCGGCTCGAAATTCGCCGTGTGGCGCACGGCGGAGGGAAAATCGCTCGCCGTGATCACGTCGTACTCGTCGCAGAGCGTCCAGAAGAGTTGCTGCCGGATGGCGAGTTCGTCGTCAACGATCAGAAGTTTTGGTTTCAACGTCCCGCTCCCTTTAGCCGCACGCGCCTGAGAGCGCAACCGCAATCTTCTCTCCAAACGTTTCGACCTGCATGCGCTCATCTTCCGGCCTCGAACTTCTCAATTAACTTCCTGTCTTACGCCACATACTCTTCGCAACACGCGTGCCATGCGCCTCCCATCGCAAAACCGGCCATTTACGCCGCAAACCCGCGCCCAACGGCCAAACCCTTCGGCGACAAGTGTGAACTAGCGTGGACAGATGAAGGTTGAGGTGTGAACAGAAGAAGACAACAGAGCAGTGACGAGTGGCAAGCGACGAGAAAAAGCCGTGAATCGTGAATCGTAAATCGTGAATAGAAGAAAACGGGTTCTTTCTATTCACGATT
>DASYMM010000028.1:0-3410 GCA_036009085.1 Pyrinomonadaceae bacterium
GCAGCGCGGCGATTGCGTGGACGGCGTGCGCGCGTCGGATCGTCTCGATGGCCGCTTCGGAGAGGCCGAGGTGCCGGACTTTTCCTTCCTCCACCAGCCGCGACATCTCGCCGACCGTCTCTTCAATCGGCGTGTTCGGGTCAACGCGGTGCTGGTAGTAGAGATCAATCGTCTCCACCTTGAGGCGACGCAGAGAGCCTTCGCACGCCGCGCGCACGTATTCGGGACGACCGTTGACGCCCAAGAATTCGCCCGCCTCGCCGCGCATGTTGCCGAACTTGGTCGCGAGGACGACTTCGTCGCGCCGCCCCTTGATCGCGCGCCCGACGAGTTCTTCGTTCGTGAACGGCCCGTACATGTCTGCGGTGTCGAGGAAGTTGACGCCGAGTTCGAGCGCGCGGTGAATGGTGGCGATTGATTCCTCCTCGTCGCGCCCCGCGTAAAACTCCGACATGCCCATGCAGCCCAAACCGAGCGCAGATACTTCAAGTCCCGCCCGGCCTAACTTTCGCTTTTGCATCGAACTCTCCTTCATAAATTAACCGTGCCTTGTAAACCCACTCGCTGTTTTCCTTTGCGCCTTACGTCTGAGCTTTGCGCCTCCCGCGCGAAACCGTTCGCGCGGGAGGCGCAAAGCCAGAACTTAAAGCGCAAAGGTTTGAGTGGTCTTACAATGATTTCATGTCAATGACGAAGCGATAGCGCACGTCGCTTTTGATCGTGCGTTCGTAGGCTTCGTTGATCTGTTGGATGGGAATTACTTCGACATCCGAGACGATGTTCTTTTCCGCGCAGTAGTCCAGCATCTCCTGCGTCTCGCGTATGCCGCCGATCATCGAACCGGCGAGCGTGCGCCCGTTCGTGATGAGCGAGAAGGCCGCCACCTCCCCGGGCTTTTCCGGCCCGCCGACGATGACCATCACACGCTCTCTGCCGAGCAGGTTGAGATACATGTTGAGATCGTGCGGCGCGGAGACTGTGTCGAGGATGAAGTCGAATTTGCCCGCGAGCGGTTCGAGGTTCTGCGGGTCGCGCGTCGTGACGAAATGATGCGCGCCGAGTTTGCGCGCGTCCGCTTCCTTCGCTTGCGACGTGCTGAAGACCGTCACCTCCGCGCCCATCGCGGCGGCGAGTTTCACGCCCATGTGGCCGAGGCCGCCCAGGCCAACGACGCCCACCTTCTGACCTGCCCCGACCTTGAAACGGCGCAGCGGCGAGTAAGTGGTGATCCCGGCGCAGAGCAAAGGGGCGACGCCTTCGAGCGGCAGACTCTCAGGAATCTTGAGCGTGTAATTTTCGTCCATCACGATCTGCGAAGAGTAGCCGCCGTAGGTCGGCGTCTTCTCATCCTTCTCCGTCCCGTTGTAGGTCGAGACGAGATGGCCTTCGCAATATTGCTCCACGCCCTCCCTGCAACTAGCGCAGGCGCGGCACGAATCAACGAAGCAGCCGACGCCCGCGAGGTCGCCGACTTTGAAATGCGTGACCTCCGCGCCGACCCGCGCGACGCGCCCGACGATCTCGTGGCCGGGCACCATCGGATAAATCGAGTTGCCCCACTCGTCGCGCGCCTGATGTATGTCGGAGTGGCAAACTCCGCAATAGAGAATTTCGATGAGCACATCCTGCGCGCCCAAGTCGCGTCGCTCGAAATCGAACGGTGCGAGTTCTGATTCAGGCGAGGTGGTTGCATACCCGCGTGTCTTTAACATGAAATATTTTTACCTTTCTTCCCCTTAGTTTTTATAACCTGAAGCTCGTTTCAAAACCACGAATCACCCTTCACCCCTTTGCGCCTTAAGTTCTGACTTTGCGAATACTGTCTTTCACGCTGGAGGCGCAAAGGAAGATTGGAGTTTTGTCACGCGCTCTTAATATTTGATCACGATCTTGCCGAAGTGCGCGCCGCTCTCCATGTAGCGGAGGGCTTCGCGCGCTTCGGCAAACGCGAACGTCTTGCCGATGACGGGCTTCAACCCGTCCGCTTCAATCGCGCGGTTCAACTCTTCAAACATCTGTCGCGAGCCGACGTAGATGCCCTGCACGCGGACGCTCTTCATCAGGATGCCGCGCGGATCGAAATCGCCGCCGCCCGCCAGCACCCCGATCAAAGCGACATGCCCGCCGACGCGCACGGAGTTCAGAGACTTCCCGAGCGTCCCCGCGCCGCCTACTTCAATTACATGATCGACGCCCGTTTTGTTTGTCAAACTTAAGACTTCTTTGTCCCAATCCGGCGCGCTCCGGTAGTTGATCGTCACGTCCGCGCCCAACTCTCTTGCCCGTTCGAGTTTCTCGTCGCTGCTCGAAGTTGCGACGACGCGCGCGCCGTGCATTTTGGCGAACTGCAAGGCGAAGACGGAGACGCCGCCCGTGCCGAGCGTCAGCACGGTCTCGCCCGCTTTCAGGTTGCCGGAGCGGACGAGCGCGTTCCACGCCGTCACCGCCGCGCAGGGCAAGGTCGCGGCTTCCTCGTAGGAAAGCGAGTCGGGAATTTTCACCAGAGCGTTTTCGTCAAACGCGCCGTATTCGCGCAAGACTCCGTCACGATCACCCGCGCCGAGCGCGGTGCGGTTCTTCTGCAAAGTGGGCGCGCCTTCGATCCATCCTTGCGTGAAGATCGGGCAGACGCGGTCGCCGATCTTCCAGCGCGTCTCGTCGCCGCCCGTGGCGACGACTTCGCCCGCGCCGTCCGAGAAAGGCACGGCGGGCAGTTTCGCTTTCGGGTTATACGTGCCTTTGACGAACATCAAATCGCGGTAGTTCAGAGACGCCGCGTGAAACTTGACGACCACTTCGCGCGCGGCGGCCTGCGGTTCGTCGCGCTCGACGGAAGCGAGGTTTTCGATTCCGAATTGTCTAACTTCGTAAGCCTTCATCTTTGCCCTCGCGCTCTCAACCGGCCACCTTCACCAACTGCTTGCCTAAATTCTCTCCCGAAAACAGTCCGAGGAAAGCCTGCGGCGTGTTCTCGAATCCCTCGACGATACTTTCGGCATACTTGAGTCGGCCTTCGGCCAGCCATTGTCCCAACTGCCCGATGCCTTCAGCCGAGCGCGCGCCGTAATCCGTGATGATGAAGCCACGCATCAACGCCCTGTTGACCAGCAGGTAGGGCTGCACGCGCGGCCCCACGTTCTGCTCTTCGAGGTTGTAGAGCGAAATCTGGCCGCAGATAACGATGCGCGCGCCCTGTCTGATGAGCGTCAATACGTGGTCGGATATTTCGCCGCCGACGTTGTCGAAATAGACATCCACACCATTGGGGCAAGCCTCCCGCAACGCCGCTTTCAGGTCGCCGGAAGTCTTATAATTGACGGCTGCGTCCACGCCGAGTTCTCCGGTCAGGTATTGGTTCTTTTCGTCCGACCCGGCGATGGCGACGACGCGGCAGCCTTTGATCTTCGCGA
>DASYMM010000029.1:0-2922 GCA_036009085.1 Pyrinomonadaceae bacterium
AGCAAATCATCAATGATGCAATAAATTATGGTCGTGTGATCGATCACCGCTCCCCTCCTACTTTCGTTTGGCGACGAAGTGGAGGGGATTTTCCTTTGCTTCTCAAAGAACTGGCAAACTGCTAACTAGCAACTTGGATTAGTTACGATTTACGATTGGCGATTTATGTCTCTTGAATCCACTCACGATTCACTGGTTTTGAAGCTATTCGGGATTGACGAGCGACGACTTTTCCCCGTCCACGATTAACGATTCACGACTCACTTTCTTCTCTCGTCACACGTCACCCGTCACTCGTCACTGTTCTCCTGTCCCTTGTCACGCTCCCATATCTCTGTTAAATTCTGGAATGTACAAGCCTTTAGGACTGTTTTCGAGTGGTAAGCTCGAAGCCTGAAACAGATTCCTTTCCACCCGACACTGTTTAACCTTTGCAAGAGCGCGTCCTTTTTTAGTTGTTTCCTCGCACTTCTTGCGTCTTAAGATATGGACACGCGTTCACCTCATCACGACGATCACGAATCGCAGGCTTCGACGACGAAGTCGGCGGGCGTCGTCAATTTGTCCGACGCGCGCCGTCGCGTGCGTGAACGCAGCGCCGCCGTCCACGCTTCTCTCTCCGCCGAGATCGAAGCGACGCACGAACTGCTCGACCGCGGGCAAGCCACGGAGGCCGAAGCGCGCCTTCTCCAAATTATCAAAGACGCGCGCGGCGACGAAGGATTGCTCGCGCAGGCGCGCTGCATGCTCTCCGTCTCGCTGGAGACGCAGGGACGCAACGCCGATGCGCTCGCCGCCGTGCAGGTGTACGAAGACCCGCAGGCGCGCGCCGGACTCGACTCGGAAATCTCCGTCCGCCTCCGCGTCCAACTCGGACTCGCTTACAACTACACGGGCGACCACCCGAAAGCCATCGCCCTCCTGAACGCGACGCTGCGCGAAGCCACCGAAAACGCTTCGAGCGCGCAACTCGGCGTGATCTACGTCGCGCTCGCGCGCGTCTATCGCTACATCAACGAGTACCCGATTGCGCGCGACAACTCGCAACGCGCGCTCAGCCATTTTCGCAACACGGGCGACTGGCGCGGGATGGCCGAAGCCTATCGCGGCCTCGCGCTCGAATGTTTGTTTGAAGGCGCATACGAAGAGTCTCTGGAAAATTACGAACAGGCTTTGAAGCTCGTCGGCGATCATCCCGCGCCCTTCATGCTCGGCAGGATTTACGCCAACATGGCCGGGGCGTGCTGGTTTCTCAAACGCCCGCACGACGGCATACGCTATCTCGAAAAAGCGATTGACTACTACGAGCGCACGGATCACAAAGCCAACGCCGTTGACGGTTACAACAATCTAGGCATCAACCTGATTCTCGTCGGCGACTGGGCGCGCGCCGAGACCGTGTTGGAACGCGCGCTGGCGCTTGCCTCCGAATTCGACGAGCCGGGAGCGAAGGCCAAAGTGCCGATGATTCTCGACTCGCTCGGCGAACTCCTCATGCTGCGCGGCAACCTGCTCGAAGCGCAGGAACATCTGCAACGCGCCGTCCAACTCGCGCACGACCACGGCAACAAGTGGTACGAAGGGCAAGCGTTGCGCACGCTCTCGCGTTGTCATCTGGCGATGCAGGAATCCGAACGCGCGCTCGAAGAGAGCAAGCTCGCGCTCTCGCTCGCCGAACGCATCGGAGATCGTCAGGCCGTCTGCGATTCGCGCCTGTTGCTGGCGGAGGTTTACCTGCGCTGCAACGAACCGCACGAGTGCGCTTCCGAGTTACAAAAAGTTACCGAGCAAACGTCCGACTCCGCCGCCGATCTGGCCGTCGCGGGCGAGGTGCAGCGCGTCCACGGGCTGCTCGCGCTCGCGCAATCCGATGCTACGCTCGCCATCCACCATTTCGGTCGCAGCGTCTCTATTTTCTCAATTCTCGGCGACCGTTATCGCACCGCGCTCGCGCTCTACGGTCTCGGCTCGGCTTACGAAACCGTCCAGCCCGAACGTTCCGCCGAACATTTCTCGCGCGCGCTGCACACGTTCCGCGAACTCGGCGCGCGCCTCGACATCGAGCGCACGGAAGACGCGCTCGCCACCACCGATGCCTCCGCGCCCGAACAAAAACACGAAGCTTCGGCCTTCGCTCAACTGCTGACCCTACGGCTTGCCGAGGCCGTCGCCTCGCGCGAACTGCTGCTGCGCGAACTCGCGGCTGTGCTTCGTCAAGAGACGGAAGCGCGTCGCGTGCTCATCACGGAGATTGACGAAGAGGGCACGATCAAGGTCGTCGTCTCGCACGGCGACGGCGCGGGCGGCGAGAACGCAGACCTGGCGAACGCCCTGTGCATGGCGAAGAACGACGGCGAACGCGAGGAGATTGCGCTCGAACACGATGCCAGCGTCGTGATGCTTCGCCCGACCAATGCCACGCCCGCGCTCGTCTATATCGAACCACGCACGGCAGCCACGCTCTCCGGCAACCTGCCGCTCGATTCGCTGCTGCGCGTCGTCGAACTCGGCATGAACGTCTGCGCTCTGCGCGCGCGCGTCAGTTCCGGTCGCGGGGTGCAGGAACAGAACACCTACACCGGCACGGGACTCATGCCCGGCTTCATCCACTCTTCGCCCGCCATGACGCAACTCGTCGAGGAGGTGCACAAGATTCGCTCCTCCGACGTGACCGTCTTAGTCACGGGCGAATCGGGCACGGGCAAAGAACTCGTCGCGCGCGCCATCCACGCGCTCTCGTCGCGCAAGGCGAAAGTCTTCGTGCCGTTTAACTGCACGGCTGTCCCGAAGGAGTTGAGCGAGGCGTATCTGTTCGGCTACCGGCGCGGCGCGTTCACGGGCGCGGTGTCGGATTCGCCCGGCGTGATTCGTTCGGCGGCGGGCGGCACGCTCTTCTTAGACGAGATCGGCGACCTCCCGCTC
>DASYMM010000030.1:0-6371 GCA_036009085.1 Pyrinomonadaceae bacterium
CGGTGAGTTGGTTACCATCAAGGTATAACCTCCTTAATTTAGCCATCTGGCTAATGGCCTCCGGCAACGCTGTCAATTGATTGCGTGAGAAGTCTAAAGATTGAAGCTGCGTCAACTGACCGATGGACTCCGGCAACTCGGTCAGTTGATTACCCCAGAGGGATAAAGATTGAAGTTGCGTCAACTGACCGATGGACTCCGGCAACTCGGTTAACTGATTACCTGAGAGGTCTAAAGATTGAAGCTGAGTTAATTGCCCGATAGACTCTGGCAACTCGGTCAGTTGATTACCTGAGAGGTATAAAGATTGAAGCTGAGTTAACTCACTGATTCGCTCTGGCAACTCTGTCAATTGATTATATAAAAGGTCTAAAGATTGAAGCTGAGTTAATTGAGCGACGAACTCTGGCAATGAGGTCAATTGATTATCTGAGAGGTCTAAGGATTGAAGCTGCGTCAACTGACCGATGGACTCCGGCAACTCGGTTAACTGATTACTTGCGAGGTCTAAAGATTGAAGCTGAGTTAATTGCCCGATAGACTCTGGCACCTTAGTTAAGTCTTGGATGGATAAATCCAGCATAGTTGCTTGACTCTTCCGTGCTTGTTCGATGAGAGCAGCCACACGGGTTGAGGCATCTAGTTCCGATTGTGTTTGGCTGTGAGGTTGTTTGCTCATAGTCGTCAGTCCTTAACAGATTTGAAGCCGTTCTTTCGGTATCTTAGCGCAATCAATTTGACGCTAAACGCCCGCGCCTTCGGTGATGAAAGGCACGGGCGTTTCCGCTTGGATGGTGTGCGCGTCGCGCTCGCCCCGGCGGTTAGCGCGAAAGGAGCGTGCCGACGTAGGTGAGGAGTTCGTTGGCGCAGACGGGGCAGTAGCCGCCGTCTTTGACGAGACGATCTACCACTTCGTTGATGCGGCGCAGTTGGTCGGGGTCGGGCGTGCGCGAAGAGGTGGTGATCTTCACTACGTCTTTGAGGTCGGCGAAGATTTTCTTTTCGATGGCTTCTTTGAGACGCTCGTGCGAGGTGTATTCAAACTGCTTGCCTTTGCGGCTGAAAGAGGAGATGCGGATGAGAATCTCCTGCCGGAAGGTGTTCTTCGCGTTGTCGGAGACGCCGATCTGTTCTTCGATTGAGCGCATGAGTTGTTCGTCGGGTTCCATCTCCTCTTCGGTGATGGGGTCTTTCATGCGTTCCTTGTTGCAGTAGGCTTCGACGTTGTCCAGATAGTTGTTGCAGATGGTGCGCGCCATCTCCTCGAAGGAATAGACGAAGGCGCGCTGCACTTCGATCTTGGCGAGTTCGTCGTACTCCTTGCGCGCGGCGGAGATCAGGTTGAGGTAGCGTTCGCGCTGTTCGGGGTTGATGCCTGTGTGCTGCTCGAAGCCGTCTTTGATGGCGCGCAGCGCGTCAATCGGGTTGATGCAGGTGACGCCGTCGCGGACGAGCGCGCCCGACAGGCGGTTGATGATGTAGCGAGGCGAGATGCCGTCCATGCCTTCGCGCGAAGTATCCTCTTTCAGTTCGCGCACGTCCTTCGACTTGTAACCTTCGACATCTTCGCCGTCGTAAAGTTTCATCTTCTTGACGAGATCGACGTTGGCGCGCTTCGGTTCTTCGAGGCGCGTCATCACGGCGAACATCGCGGCGACGCGCAGAGTGTTCGGCGCGATGTGGACGTTGCGCAAGACTTCCGACTGGTTCAGGAGTTTCCCGTAGATGCGCTCTTCCTGCGAGACGCGCAGGTTGTAGGGCACGCGCACGAGGATGATGCGATCCTGCAAGGCTTCCGACTTGCGGTTGCCCGCGAAGGAGATGTATTCGTTTTCGTTCGTGTGCGAGAGGATCACTTCGTCCGCGTAGAGCATGGCGAAGCGACCCGTTTTGATGTTCTGTTCCTGCGAGAGCGTGAGGAGCGAGTAGAGAAACTTCTCGTCAACCTTGAGCATTTCGATGAACTCCATCACGCCACGGTTGGCGATGTTGAGTTCGCCGTCGAAACGGTAGGCGCGCGGGTCGGATTCGACGCCGAACTCGCCGATGGTCGAGAGATCAATCGAGCCTGTGAGTTCCGTGATGTCCTGCGATTTCGGATCGCTTGGCGCGAAGGTGCCGATGCCGACGCGCTCTTTTTCGGAGAAGAGGATGCGCTGCACGCGCACGTCTTCATGCTTGCCGTGATAGGTGTGTTCGAGCGCGTAGCGGCATTGCGGGCAGAGGTCGCCTTCGATGTAGATGCCGTAATGCTTCTCGATCTCGGCGCGGAGTTCGTGCGGGATGAGATGCAGCGGTTCCTCGTGCATCGGGCAGTCTTTGATCGCGTAGGCCGCGCCCGCGTCGGTGCGCGTGTAATCTTCGAGGCCGCGCTTGAGCATCGTGACGATGGTTGACTTGCCGCCGCCCACCGGCCCCATCAACAAGAGGATGCGCTTGCGGACTTCCAGACGCTGCGCCGCCGACTTGAAATATTCGACGATGCGCGCGAGCGGCTCTTCGATGCCGTAGAGTTCCGAGGCGAAGAACTTGTAGCGCGCCACCTCGTCGCGCGTGCCCTCGTTCAGTTTCTCGATCCCGGCGGCGTGAATCATGTCGTTGACGCGCGCGTGCGAGAGTTGGGCGAGGCGTGGGTTTTGTGAAACTAACTCGAAGTAGTCGCGGAAACTTCCTTCCCACTGGAGGGATTCGTGTTCGCGGCGCAAGTCTTCGAGCCGTTCGCTGATGTTGAATTTGTATTTGCCATCCTGCTCTTCGTGCATAGCCTTGATACCTCTAAAACGGCTTCGCGCGTGGACGGCGTGGGGAAGTCACGCCCTTCCTATCTGTTTAATACGACTCGCACCGCCTGTCGGTTTGAGTGTCGTCCAGACGTGTTTGACGGACGCTTGAACCGGCGAGTCGTGATCAGTATTAGGACAAGTCTCGATGCGACGGGCGGGACGTGCGCGGATGCGTTCCCGGCCTCTCGCCGTCGAGTCTTTTGGAAATCCTGACAGGTCGTAGTTGTCAAACGGGAGCGACGGGAGGGGAGGCGCGTCTGGTTTCGCTTTCGCGACATCTAACCTTCGCCGCTTGCCGCGATTATAACACAGCACGCGGGAGAGAAAATCAAAGCTTATTTTTCCTCCCCGGCGTCGAGCATCACGCGCGGCTGCAAACTCGCGCGCCCCGCATCGTAAACTCCGACGGCGATCAAGCGACCGGCTTCGCCGTCGCGCATCTTCACGAGTTCGCCGTCTCGCAGTTTTACCGTCTCTCCTTCGCCGGACGCTTGGCGCAGGTCGTTTGCGCCGACCAGCACCGCTGCGCCGTGGCGTGCGCGGCGTGCCGCTTCGCCCGTTAGATGCACGAAAGGCATCTGCGGGAGCGCCGCCTCCGGCGCGATGAGGAGAAGCCCGAGCGCGCCCGCTTCGACCTTTTCGGCCAGACTTTCGAGCGTGACGGCCTCCTCAATGCGAAACGCGCCCGCGCGCGTGCGCCTGAGCGCGGCGAGGTGCGCGCCCGCGCTGAGACGCGCGCCGAGGTCTTCGGCCAGCACGCGGATGTACGTCCCCGCGGAGCAGACGACGCGCACGTCCAGATCGCAAGTCCCGTCTTCGTTTTCACGCAATAACACGCCGCCGTCCGTCTCCTTCGACACTTCCAGTTCGCGGATCGTCACGCGCACCGGCGCGCGCTCGACCTCGATGCCGCGCCGCGCCAGTTCGTACAGCTTCTTCCCCTGCACCTTCTTTGCAGAGTACATCGGCGGCACCTGCTCGATCTCGCCGCGCAAAGACGCGCACGCCGCTTCGATCTCTTCCACGCTCCACTCCGCGCACAAACGACGCCCGTTCGTCGCGTCTTCATTCGCGTCTTCCGACACGTCTTCCGTCATGCCGTCCGATGCGCTGTCCTTCTTCGCGCCTTCTTTCGTCGCGTCGCCCGGCGCGTCTTTTGTTTGCGGCAACTCGCGCCGCGCGCCCGTCAGGTCGCCCGTCTCGGTCGCGTAGCCGAAGCGCACGCGCGCCTCGTACTCTTTCTCCGCGCCCGCTAAGAACTGCGCGAGCCGCGTTGCGCGCCCGACGAGCACGACGAGCACGCCGGTCGCAAACGGGTCGAGCGTCCCCGTGTGCCCCACGCGCCGCTCCCGCAAGATGCGACGCACGCGCGCCACCACGTCATGCGAAGTCCACCCCGCAGGCTTGTCTATGATCAGCACTCCGTCCATCCCGAAAGAATCTCACGCCAAGACGCCAAGGCGCAAAGGAAAGACGCGTAGAAGAAAGAGAGACGGAAAGCAGGATGCCTCTTGTGCTGGCTGCGCTTCTGCTTTGCGCCTTGGCGTGAGATTCTTTTTCTTCTGTCTACTTCAACCGAGCCAACTTCGCGGCTTCCTTTCCCTTTACCCTTTCGCCTATGTTTTAATCCATCCATGCGCAGGCCGAGACGTAGAGCAAACGTGCGGGACATCAACGACGAAATGGACGAGAAGCCGAAGCGTCTCATTGACCCGGAGAAGTCGCGCACGCGCACCTTGCAACGCGCCGTCAAACTGCTCGCAGCCAAGCCGCGCTCCGTCGCCGAACTGCGCGAACGCCTCCTCGAAAAAGAATGGACGACCACGGAGGCCGCCGATTACGCCATCGCCAAACTCAGCGAGTACGGCTACTTGAACGACGAGCAATTCGCGCTCGGCTACGCTTCGGCGCGCGTCCGGCAGAAGCCCGTCGGGCGCGGGCGGCTCGCGCGCGATCTGCAAATGAAGAAGATCGACCGCGAACTCGCGGAGCAGACGCTCGAAAAAGTTTTTGAAGAAACCTCCGAATCCGAACTCATTGACCGCGCCATCGAAAAACGCACGCGCCTGCGCGGTCGCCCCACCACCCGGCAGGAAACCAAGAGTCTCTTCGATCATCTACTGCGTCGCGGCTTCAGCTACGATCTCATCATCAACAAAGTCCGCGCGCTCGCGTCCGGCGAACTCGAAGAGGACGAAGAGTTCGGCAGCGGCGCGAGCGATTCGCTGTAGCTTCGCTGTCGAGACGACGCGCGTGCGCGACAGCAAGAAACGCACATGGCATCTTTTTTCAGAAGATTGTTCGACGAAATTATTGACGCCTTCGGCGGCGGTTACGACAAGCCGCAATCACCACCGCAGCCGCCACCGCAGCCGCCACCGACAGCCGCCGCGCTGCCTCCGCTTGACCCGGGGCAGCAGTATTCCTTCCACGGTTTTCCCATCAATCCCGGCACCGACTGCCGCGTCTGCGGAATAGGGGCGGCGAAGCCGGAGTACGACAATCAGGTCTGTAGCTACGAGTGCGAGCAGCGCATGGCCGACAGCCTCGACGCCTGGCACGACCAGTTTCAGGAACGCTTCGGCGACGACTAGCCGACGCCCGCCACGCTCAACACGCCACGTTGCTTTAACCCGCCCGACACACGCCAGCCGATTTTCGCAGTTTCGCCCGCCCGCGCCTTGCGTGCTAGACTCATAGGTCAAACTTGAGGACGGAAAATCAGCGTTTCGACGCTGTCAGTCGATTATATTTTTATGAAGAAGACCGGAAACGAAATTCGCGAAATATTCCTGAACTACTTCGAGCAGAACGGCCACACGCGCGTCCGTTCCAGCCCGCTTTTGCCCGCCAACGACCCGACGCTCCTGTTCACCAACGCCGGGATGAACCAGTTCAAAGATGTCTTTCTAGGGCAGGAGACGCGCCCCTACACGCGCGCCGCTTCGTCGCAAAAGTGCATCCGCGCGGGCGGCAAACACAACGATCTCGACGAAGTGGGCAAGACCGCGCGCCACCACACCTTCTTCGAGATGCTCGGCAACTTCTCCTTCGGCGACTACTTCAAGCGCGAGGCGATCCAGTACGCTTGGGATTTTCTCGTCAACAAACTCAAGCTCGACCCCGAACGGATGTGGTTCACGGTCTTCGGCGGCGACGACGAAGTGCCCGCCGACGAGGAAGCCATCGCGCTCTGGATCGAGGTCGGCGCACGCCCCGAACGCGTGCTGCGCTTCGGGCGCAAAGACAACTTCTGGCAGATGGCCGAAACCGGCCCCTGCGGCCCGAACTCCGAGATCAACTACTACCTCGGCGAACACCCCGAAGACCCCGCCTTCAACCGCGCCGAACTCGTCAACGGCGAGGGCGACACGACGATGGAGATTTGGAATCTCGTCTTCATGCAGTACAACCGCGTCGAAACCTCGCCCGGCCAGTACAAACTCGAACCGCTGCCCGCGCCATCGGTTGACACGGGCGCAGGACTCGAACGCCTCGCCGTCGTCCTGGAAGGCGTGAAGTCGAACTACGACACGACGCTCATCAAGGACATCATCGGGTTCACCGCGAAACTCGCCGACCGCGCCT
>DASYMM010000031.1:0-3798 GCA_036009085.1 Pyrinomonadaceae bacterium
GCGAACCGGAAGGCGCGGACGCGGTGGTTGACGGCGTGATCAGGAACTTTGCCTTCGGCGGCGTGTTGCTCGACGAACGCGGGCGGGCGCGCATCTTCGAGGTCACGGTGGTCGGCGCGGTGACGGTGCGCGATCAAGTGCAGAACCGCGTGCTCTACGATAATCAAAACTACGTCTATCGAGGCGAGTTTGAATTCACGAACGACCCGCGCACCTTCTTCAACGAAGAAGACCCGGCGGTGCAACGCATCGCGCGCAACTTCGCCGAAAGTCTCGTCTCAACCCTGGTTCATGGCTTCGGCGTCAACGAAGAGAAGAAGAAAAAATGAGCCTGCTAACGCGCGAAAAGTTGCGGAGCGAATTGAAGGCGAAGCGCGTCGTGCCGCTCTATCTTTTATTCGGGGCGGAGGATTTTTTGCGCGACGCAGCCGCACGCCGCATCGCTGACGAGGCTCTGCGCGGCGCATCTCTGCGTGAGTTCAACGAAGCGACTTTCAGCCTCGCGAGCGTGGACGTGCAGCAGGCGATTGCCAACGCCGAACAACTGCCGATGATGGCCGAACGTCGCGTCGTTCGCATCACGGACTTCGCGAAGTTGCGCGAGGCCGACGAAGGCGCGCTCCTGCGTTATCTCGCCCGCCCCGTCGAAAGTTCCGTCGTCATTTTCATCGCGGACGAACTAGACAAGCGGCGCAAGTTGTCGAAGACGCTTCTGGATGCTTGCACAAGCGTCGAATTCGCGACGCTCGCCGAGAACGAACTGGCGACGTGGGCGCGTGAGCAACTCAAGAAGCACAAGGCAGACGCGGACGAGCGCACGCTCCGGCAGATCATCGCGCTCGTGGGAACGAGCGTCCGGCGGCTCGCAAACGAGTTGGACAAACTGGCGACCGCCGCGCTCTCAAACGATGGGCGCATCACGATGGAGTTGGTGGAAACTCTCGTCAGCCATTCGCGCGAGCACTCGAATTTCGAGTTGACGGATCGCCTGATCGCCAAAGACCGCAAAGGCGCGCTGAAAACTTTGCGGCGTTTGCTCGACAACGAAGCGGAACCCGTCATGCTCGTGGGCTTGATCGCCAGCAACTATCACCGGCTCGCGCTCGCTAAAGCGTTGATGTCAGGCGGCGCGCCCGAACAGGAAGTTTTCAACATCGTGAAAATGCCATACAGTTCGCGGCAGGAATTTCTCGCCACCGCGCGCCGCACCGATTCGGCAGACCTCGCGCGCCGCATCTCGCGCATCGCCTCGACCGACCTCGCCATCAAAACCTCGCTCGGCACGCCCCGCCTCCAACTCGAACTGCTCATCTGCGAACTATCAAGCTAACGCTCGTATCGAGCCGACGCTTGCCCGCCGTCGCTTTCGTTTCCCGCACTAAAAATCCAAAGGCTTCAAGTCGGGTTCAACCCAGAAGGCTTTAGCCTCGGGCGTGTGAAGCAACTCGCGGCTGTAATACTCGAAGGCGAGTTTTGAACTGTTATAAGTTGCGAGCAGTTCGTTGGCACGCTCGGCGAGCGGGCGTGGCGTGGAGCCTGCGCGTGCGAGGAAGTGTCGGACGAGTTTGAGCCAGAAGAGCGTGAGGGTTTCGTTGTACATGGCCTCGGCGTTGTGATGCTTGGTGTAGCGATGCAGCCCCGCGCGCATGCGTTCTTCCGCGAGCGGCGCGGGCAACTCCGAGAGATACCACAGCGCGACGGTCAGATGCGCCCCGTGATCAAACTCCGCAGGCGCGACCGTGCAAGACTCGAAACTCTCGACCAGACGCTCGATCTCACGCGCCTCCTTGAAACACTTCGTCTCCTGTTCTCCGGCGTTCAATTTTTCACCTCCGTTTTGCCGTTCTTCAATCCAAAGAAAAAGCAGCGAGGCGGATCGAACTCATTCGATCCGCCTCGCTGCCTCGTGAATTGTTTCAGACGCGTCTAACTTACGCGCCCGCTTGATTGACGCGCGCCGTCAGACGCGACTTGTAACGCGCGGCGGCGTTCTTGTGCAGGACGCCTTTTTGCACAGACTTGTCAATAGTCGAAATCGTCTGCGAAAGCGCGGTTTGCAGCGCGCCCTTGTCGTCGCCGGTCAAAGCGGCGCGCAGTTTCTTGATCTCCGTGCGCAGGCGCGTGCGGTTGCTGCGATTGATTCCTTTGCGGCGCTCGTTCTGGCGCATACGCTTCTCGGCTGATTTATGATTAGGCATTTTCCCGTAACTCCGTCAGTAAAACTAAAATCTATTGCTCGCTTCAACTTCGCGCCGCTTACGGCCAACGATTCGGCCTCGAACGCAAAGGGCAAAGTATAGATTTCACAGCCGGTTGTGTCAAGGCGAGGCAGGGGGAAGCGTGGGCTGCGGCAGTTGCCCGGCTTCGTTGACACATCGTGGGGCATGTAGTAGCGTTTTACCTGCAACATGCAGAACCAAGGAAGCTCACCCGCGCATCCAACCTACCCCTATGGCACGACGCACCTCCACGCACGAATAAGGAGATAACACGCTCACTTGAAGAAGATTGAATTACCGCCGCGAGGAATCGAAACGCTGTTTGGCGTCCACGACCAGAACATCAAATATCTGGAATCACTCCTGGACGTGCGCGTTGACGCGCGCGGACAGGATTTAACCATTGACGGCGACCCGAAAGATGTCGCCACCGTCGAACGCATCCTCGAAGACTTCACCGCGCTCTTTTCTGAGGGTAAGACCTTCACCGACAAAGAACTCCGCGAAGCCTTCGCCCAGATCGCCGAAGACCGCGCCTATTCCCTGCGCGACTATTTCACCAAAGCCCGCTTCAACCCCGCGGGCAAAAAACAGGTTGCGCCCAAATCGGCCAACCAACGCCACTACATCGAAGCCATCCAGAACAAAGATGTCGTCTTCGGCGTCGGCGTCGCCGGAACGGGCAAAACCTATCTCGCCGTCGCAATGGCCGTGCAGGCGCTCATGCAGAAGCAGGTGAGCCGCATCGTGCTCGCCCGCCCCGCCGTCGAAGCGGGCGAAAAACTCGGCTTCCTCCCCGGCGACCTACAAGACAAAGTTGACCCATACCTGCGCCCGCTCTACGACGCTCTCTTCGACCTCATCGACGCCGAGCGCGTCACGAAGTTGTTAGAGAAGCGCGTCATCGAAGTCGCCCCGCTCGCCTTCATGCGCGGTCGCACGCTCGCCGACGCATTCATCATTCTCGACGAAGCGCAAAACACCACCGGCGAGCAGATGAAGATGTTTCTCACCCGCATCGGCTTCGGCTCCAAAGCCGTCATCACGGGCGACGTAACGCAGATCGATCTTCCCACCGGACGCCGCAGCGGCCTCGTCGAAGCCGAACGCGTCCTCTCCGGCGTCGAAGGCATCGAGTTCGTCTACTTCACCGACCGGGACGTCGTCCGCCACCGCCTCGTCCAAATGATCATCAAGGCTTACGAAAGCCACGCCAGCAAGAGCGGTTTGTGATTAGCAGATCGTGAATAGAGAAAGCCGGGCTTCTTCTATCCACAATGTACTAATCACGGTTCACAGATTTTATGATCGAGATCGTTAACAGGCAGCGGAAGATGGCGATGGATGGTGAGCGTTGGGAGAGGTTTGCGGCGAGGGTGTTGAAGGTTGTGCCGGCGGAGGGGGGGGGGGTGTCGGTGGCTTTTGTGTCGGCGTGGGTGATGGGGGTGTTGAATGGGAGGTGGCGGGGGAAGCGGGGGACGACGGATGTGGTGTCGTTTCCGGCGGGGCAGGACGCTGGGAGATGCGTTCATCATCCTCGACGAGGCGCAGAACACGACGAGCGAGCAGATGAAGATGG
>DASYMM010000032.1:0-4743 GCA_036009085.1 Pyrinomonadaceae bacterium
GTTGTCCGTAAGCCTTGCCGCCCTTGCCCACCATCGTGCTCTCAAGATAGTTGCCGGTGTAGAGCTGCATGCCGGGTTCGGTCGTCCAGACCTCCATCACGCGCCCCGTCGTCGCCTCGCTCGCCGTCGCCGCACGCCTGAGCACGCCTGCCCGCCCGTTGATCACGAACGTGTGATCGTAGCCGTTGCCGAACTTCAACTGCTCTTCGTCCTGCGCGATGCGCGCCCCGATGGCCTTCGCGGCGCGGAAGTCGAAGGGCGTGCCCGCGACGCTTCGCAGTTCGCCCGTCGGGATTGCTTTATCGTCCGTGGGGAGGAAGTGTTCGGCGTGGATGGTGAGGTGGTGTTTGAGGATGTCGCCGTTGCCCTGTCCGGCGAGATTGAAGTAGGCATGATTCGTGAGGTTGATGATCGTGTCCCGGTCGGTGGTCGCCGAGTAGTCAATCCTCAGTTCGTTTCTTTCCGTCAGCGTGTAGACGACTCTGACCGAGAGGTTGCCGGGGTAGCCTTCCTCCCCGTCTTTGCTGAGATACGTTAACTCAAGCGACGCGCCCGTGCGTATCGCGAGCGGACTCGCCTTCCAGACAACTTTGTCGAAGCCCTTGAGGCCGCCGTGCAGGCTGTTCTCGCCGTTGTTGATCGCCAGCGTGTACTCCTTGCCGTTCAACTCGAAACGACCACGGGCAATGCGGTTGGCGTAACGGCCAATGACCGGCCCCACGTAAAAGGTGGACTGCCGGTAGGCTTCGAGGGTGTCGTAGCCGAGCAGCACGTCGTCGAATCGCCCGTTCCGGTCGGGCACTTTGAGCGAAACGAGCGTTGCGCCGTAGTTCGTGATCTTCGCCTCGGCGCCCGCGCGGTTGGTGAGCGTGTAGAGTTCAACTTGCTGGCCGTCCACTTGGCCGAACGGCTCCGTCTTGACGAGTCCGATTCTCGGTCTCCGCTGGAAGCCGCTGAGCAGCACGACGGCAAACATCAACAGCACGAAAGTAATCCCTTTACGCTTCATCTTAATTTGCTTGTCTCCTCGCGAATGACTTTTTTGTTACGAAGTAGGACGGTGGCCGCACATCATAACCGAGTTCGACCGGACTCGCCAAAGTTGCGTGCGAATTTGCTCCCGCACGCACGCGGATTCGGAGCGGAGGCGCGCGTCCGCTCAATCTTCTACGCGACATATGCGAGACAGATGTCGGTGTCCGTGTGATATTATCTGCGCCGCTTGAACCAGACGCGAAGCGCGCCCCTCCGGGGGGCCTGTGTAAGTTTGCGGGCGCGCATCATCCCCGTCTATAAGTCATACCGCAATTTAACAATTTAACAGGAGACGCACATGAAACTGAGCGCCCGCACGGTACTTATTAGTTTAACCTTTCTGCTGACTCTCTCGGCCTGCCAGCAAAGCGGCACGCAGACCGGAGGTAAGGCGTCGGATCAGGGCGGCAAGAAATTTGCCTTCGTGACCAACAACGCCTCGGACTTCTGGACTATCGCGCGACGCGGAACCGAGAAGGCCGACGCGGAGTTAGCGGACGTGACCGTCGAGTTTCGCATGCCCCCCGACGGCACCGCCGCAGATCAAAAGCGCATCGTGGACGATCTACTGGCGAAGGGCATAGACGCCATCGCCATCTCGCCCGTTGACCCGGCCAACCAGACGCAACTCATCAACGACACGGCCAAGCAGGCGCTCGTCTTCACGCAGGATTCGGATGCGCCGCAGAGCGACCGCGCGGCTTACGTCGGCACGGACAACGTCGCCGCCGGTCGGCAGGCCGGAACGCTCATCAAAGAAGTCTTGCCCGACGGCGGCAAGATCATGCTCTTCGTCGGCAAGTCCGACGCGCGCAACGCGCAGGAGCGCACGCAGGGGATCAGGGAGTCGCTCGCAGGCTCCAACGTCGAGATCATAGACGTGCGCACGGACGACACAGACCGCGTGCGGGCGAAATCCAACGTCTCCGACACGCTCGTCAAGTACCCGGAGGTGAAATGTCTCGTGGGCTTGTGGAGCTACAACGGGCCGGCGATTTTGAACGCCGTGAAAGAGGCCGGGAAGACGGGTCAGGTCAAGATCGTCGCCTTCGACGAAGAGGACGAGACGCTCGCAGGCGTGCGCGACGGTGCGATCTACGCGACGGTCGTGCAGCAGCCATACGAGTTCGGCTATCAGGCCATCAAGATGATGGCGCAGGCGGTAAAGGGCGACCGCAGCGGGATTCCCACGGACAAGAAGGTCATCGTCCCCACGCTCGTCATCAAGCGCGACGGCATCGAAGAATTCCAACGCAAGATCAACGGCCTGCGCGGCAGAAGCTAACTTACCTTCTCTGTGTGCTCTGTGTCTGCGGTGGTGAAGGCTTTTCTAGCTCACTCACCACCGCAGACACATGAGGACACAGAGAAATACCTCCGCTCTACAAACTTATAAACAGCCATCGCGGGTTTGAGACTATGACTCAGATTCTCAAAATGCAGGGCATCGAGAAACGCTTCGGGGGCGTCCACGCCTTGAGGGGCGTGGATTTTGACATCTCTGCGGGCGAGGCGGTCGCGCTCGTCGGCGAGAACGGCGCGGGCAAATCCACGCTCATGAAAATTCTCGGCGGCGTGCATCAACCCGACGCCGGAACCATCTCGATTGACGGCGCGCCCGCACAGATTCACTCCGTCTCCGACGCCATCAAGCACGGCGTCTCCTTCATCCATCAGGAACTCAATGTGCTCGACAACTTGGACGTGGCGGCGAACGTCTTTCTCGGGCGCGAGCCGGTGCGCGGTCGTGTTCTCAATTTTATAGACCGCAAACGCATGTACGCCGAAACGAAAGTTTATCTGGATCGCCTCGGCTTGAACGTCCCGCCCGACACGCTGCTCGGCAAACTCTCCATCGCGCAACAACAGTTGGTCGAGATCGCCAAGGCTCTGTCGCTCAAAGCGCGCCTGCTCATCATGGACGAACCGACTTCGAGTTTGACCTTGACGGAGACCGACCGCTTACTCGCGCTCGTCAAGGAGTTGAAAGCGCAGGGCGTCGCGATCATCTACATCTCGCACCGCCTGAGCGAAGTGGAAGAGATTTCGGATCGCGCCGTGGTCTTGCGCGACGGCGCGAACGCCGGGCAACTCGCGCGCGAAGAGATCACGCACGACGGGATGGTCAAGATGATGGTCGGGCGCAACCTCGACAATTTCTATCGCCAGCCGACGGGCGCGGTCAGTTCCGGCTTCCTTCAAGTCGAAGGGTTGCGCACGAGCCGTTACCCGCAGCAGTCGATCTCCTTCTCCGTGGGCAAAGGCGAGATTCTCGGCATGGCCGGGCTGGTCGGTTCGGGACGCACCGAGGTGGCCGAAACGATCTTCGGCATTGACGCCGCGAGCGAATCACAGATCATGCTCGACAGCCGCCCGCTCCGTGTCCGTTCGCCGCGCGACGCCATCCGGCACGGCATCTACCTCATCCCCGAAGACCGCCGCCACGCGGGGCTGATCACAGACATGATGATCCGTGAGAACGTCACCCTGCCCGCGCTCGAACGCTACGCTTCCGCCGGACTCGTCTCGTATGAGCGCGAGCGCACGGCGGCCACGGACATCTGCAAAAAACTGAACGTCAAAACTCCTTCGGTCGAGGTCGCCGCAGGGAATTTGAGCGGCGGCAACCAGCAGAAGGTCGTGCTGGCGAAATGGCTCTCGCTCGACCCGAAGGTCTTGATCTTCGACGAACCGACGCGCGGCGTGGATGTCGGCGCGAAGGCGGAGATTTACGATCTGATGCGACAGTTGGCCGAGGCGGGCGTGGCCGTCCTGATGATCTCGTCCGACATGGAAGAGATACTGAACGTGAGCGACCGCATCGCCGTCATGCACGAAGGCAAGCTGACCGGCATCCTCCCGCGCGAAGAATGCACCGAGGAGAACGTCATGCGCCTCGCCGTCGCCGCCGCGAACTAATTAGCAAGGCAAAAAGATGAACCACGAAACCGCACGAAACCGCACGAAAATGAGTTCGTGTTATTTCGTGTGGTTTCGTGGTTGCCGGTTTTGTTAGACGCTTTAAATCCCGTCGAGTTTTGAACTGAACATCCGATTCCCCTGTGAAAAAATGAAAAAAGAACTCGGAACATTCCTGCTGCTCGTGTTGCTCTGCATCGTGGTCGCGATCTTGAACCCGCGTTTTCTCGCCGGGGCGAACTTGCAGAACATGGCGCGTCTCGTCGGGGCTTACGGCATCTTCAGCATCGGTTTAGGAATAGTCATCATCACGGGCGGCATCGACCTGTCGGTCGGGTCGGTCTTCGCCTTGCTCGGCGTGCTGCTCTCGCTGATGCTCACGGGGCGTGGCTGGCCGGGCGCGGTCGCCGTCGTCGCTATCGTCGCCATCGCGGCGTCTTTAGGCGCGCTGCACGGCTTTCTCATCACGAAACTCAACTTGCAGCCCTTCATCGTCACGCTCTGCGGCTTGCTGTTCTACCGTGGACTGGCGCGCTTCATCGCCAACGACGAGACGATGGGCTTCGGCAACGCCGCCGGATTCGAGCGGCTGCGCGACGCCGCCACGGGCAGCCTCTTCGGCGTGCCGACGCCGTTCGTCATCCTCGTCGTGATCAGCGTCGTCATGTGGTTCGTGTTGCATCGCTCGGCCTACGGGCGCTACCTGTTCGCCGTCGGGCGCAACGAGACGGCGGCGCGTTACTCCGGCATCAACTCCCGCAAGATCATCGCCAGCGCCTACATCATCAA
>DASYMM010000033.1:0-2234 GCA_036009085.1 Pyrinomonadaceae bacterium
AGCTTCTAATGGGAAGGGCTGCACGCTTGAGGTCTGCGCGCCTTGCCGAAAAGTTGCGGCAAATCCGTGACGCGCTAGGTCTTTCGCAGAATGAACTAATCAAGCGGCTAGGGCTTGAAGACGTGCTTTATCAAAGCAACGTGTCGGGCTTTGAATCGGGCGAGCGCGAGCCGCCGCTACCTATCCTCTTGAAATACGCGCAACTGGCGGGCGTTTGCCTCGACACGCTGGCTAATGACGATCTTGATCTGCCCGTCAAACTTCCAGCCAAGCCGAAACACTCTTAAGTAGTTTTTGGACACCCCCAGTCTTCGCGGTGCTTTGCATTATAAAGTACTTGACGAGACTGCCCGAAAGGGCGTATCGTGCGCGTGATGGCTGTCGTGAACATCAAACGCCTCGTGCGTTCGGTCGAAGAGACGGATGAGCCGCCTGCGCTGCACGCGCGGGCGATGGATAATTTGCGCTTCATCCGCGAGACGATGGAGAACGCGGCGTCGTTCACAGCCGTCTCCGGTTGGGGCTTGTTCGTGGTGGGCTTGACCGCGCTCGCGGCCTGCTACCTTGCCGTGCGGGCGACGGCGCGCGGCACCTGGATCAAAATCTGGATCGCGGAGGCCGTGCTGTCGCTCCTCATCTCGGTCGTGGCGATGAGCCGCAAGGCGCGCGCGGCGCGTCAGCCTCTGCTTTCAAAACCGGGACGCAAACTTCTCTTTAATCTCACGCCGCCGCTCTTCGTCGGCGCGCTTTTGACCGTCATGCTCTCGCGCTACGGCGCGCTCGGCGTTATTCGGCCGATGTGGTTGTTGCTCTACGGGGCGGGCGTGGTGACGGGCGGCGCGTTCTCCGTCAGGATCGTGCCGGTCATGGGCTTGTGCTTCATGCTGGCGGGGACGCTCGCGCTCTTTAGTCCGGCGGCGTGGGCAGACGCCTACATGGCCGCAGGCTTCGGCGGCCTGCACCTTATCTTCGGACTGCTCATCGCAAGGAGGCACGGTGGCTAAAGGAAGCGCATTAAAGAAAGGACGGACGGCGGCAGCGATAGGCGCGCGGCGGGGCGATCTGCGCGCGGTCGAAGAAGCGTCAGATGCGGCGGGCGCGAGCGTTGACGCGCCGGAGCGGAGCGCGACGGACTTGGATCGTTTGATTCACGAACGCCTGCGGCTCGGCATCGTCAGCGCGCTCGCGGGCAACGGCTCGCTCACGTTCAACGAACTCAAAAAGATTTTGCAGACCACGGACGGCAATTTGAGCGTCCACGCACGCAAACTCGAAGACGCCAACTACATCACCTGCGAGAAGTCTTTTGAAGGACGCACGCCGAAGACCGCGTTTCAACTGACGGACGAAGGGCGACGCGCGCTCACACGCTATCTCGATCACATGGAATCAATCATCCGCACGGCGCGGGAACGCTGACAGTTAAAATTTTTTTGCGCGAGGGCTTTATGAAACAAAGGGCTTTGCATATGGCGGCAAGCGAAAGTTTGCACGTCGCGATCATCATGGACGGCAACGGGCGTTGGGCGCAGGCGCGTGGAGATGCGCGCACGGCGGGACATCGCGCGGGAGCGGAGGCGGTGCGCCGGGTCGTCCGCGCCGCGCCCGCCAGCGGCATCGGGACGCTGACGCTCTACGCCTTCTCTGCGGACAACTGGGGACGACCGCCGCGCGAAGTGTCGCTCCTGATGCGACTCCTGCGCCGCTTCCTCATCGCGGAGACGGACGAGCTTGTGAGAAACGGCGTGCGCCTGAAGGTCGTCGGGCGGCGCGACCGTCTGCAACCGGCGTTGCGCGCCGCCATCGAAACGGCGGAAGCGAAAACCTGTGCGGGGCGCACGCTCCAATTGCGGCTCGCGGTTGACTACTCGTCGCGCGAGGCGATCATGCGCGCGGCGAGAGTATTGAACTCGGAGCGACGTTCGACGAGCATTGTGACGCGTGAAGAGTTTGCGTGCCTGCTCGGTCGGGCGGTGCACGACAGCGCGCCCGCGCGCGACGTTGACCTGTTGATACGCACGGGCGGCGAACAGCGCGTGAGCGATTTTCTGTTGTGGGAGAGCGCGTATGCCGAACTCTATTTCACGCGGCGGATGTGGCCTGATTTCACGGCGGACGATCTGCGTGCGGCGGTTGCGGAGTTTCACGCGCGCGAACGCCGCTTCGGTTGTGTGCCCGCCGTGGTCGCGGCGGCGAGTTAAGATGCGAGCGCGGCGGCGGTGTGAATTTGAGAG
>DASYMM010000034.1:0-4320 GCA_036009085.1 Pyrinomonadaceae bacterium
CGAACTCAGAATGGCGCTCGGCCCCGAGCGCGTGCTGTTGAGCGCGCTCGACGCACCGGACCTGCGCGCCGACGGCGAGACCGTGTTGCAGGGCACGCCGCAACGCGTCTTGAAATTCACGTGGCGCGACAAGCCCGTGACGCTCTTTCTCAACGCGCACAGCCACCTGCCAACCGCCGGCGAAACTTTGAGCGCGCACCCGTATGAGTTGTGGTCGGTCTGGGGCGACGTGCGCACGCGCGTCTATTATTCTTACTGGACGCTCGAAGCGGGCGGCATGCGCTACCCGCGCCAGTGGGACACCGAGCGGAACGGATTGAAGTGGCGCACGTTCACGGCCGTCAATCTCAAACTCGACCCGCCCGCGCCCGCCGAAAGTTTGAGCATCAGTGAAGACGTGCAGAAGGCTTTCAAGGCGCGCCCGTCGTTCACGTTCGACACGTCGCCGCTCGGCAGACCGGGTCGCCCGCCGCACGACACCGCGCCCGGCGTCTATTCGATGCCCGGCAGTTGGGATGTCACGCTCGTCAGGCAGGCGGACGGCATCGTCATCATCGAAGCCCCGATCTCTTCGAGTTACTCCGCGAAGGTGTTAGACGAAGCCGCGAAGCATTTTCCGGGCGTGCCCGTCAAAGCGGTTATTTCAACTTCGGACGCGTGGCCGCATTTCGGCGGCGTGCGCGAGTACGTGGCGCGCGGCATCCCCGTCTATGCGCTCGACCTCAATCGCCCGATCCTCGAACGACTCCTCGCCGCCCCGCGCACGCTCAACCCCGACGCGCTCGCGCGCACGCCGCGCAAGCCCAAGTTTCAGATCGTCTCCGCGAAGACGACCATCGGCACGGGCGCGAACCGTCTGGAGCTATACCCGATCCGCACGGAGACGGGCGAGCGTATGATGATGGTCTATTTCCCCGAACACCGCCTGCTCTACGGCAGCGACCTCTTGCAGAAGATGCCGGACGGGTCGTTCTTCATGCCGCAGTATGTGTCGGAAGTGATGGGGGCGGCGGAGCGCGAAAAGCTGGCGGTCGAGAGAGTCTTCGCGATGCACATGGACGCGATGAACTGGACGGACGTGGGCGCAGCCGTCTTGAAAGCGACGGCGGAGCCGCCCGCGAGCGACGCGCCGAAAGAGTAATTTTCAGTCGAGTTGACGAGAACGCAATTTCTACTGTTTGACACGAAAGCATATTCAGGAGACACACATGAGACGCCGAACCGCACCTTTCATCCTCTGCCTCTGCTTTATTACTGCCCATAACGTGAGCGCGCAAAACTGGCCGCAGTTTCGCGGCACGCAGGCGTCGGGCGTCGCCTCCGGCGCGAGCAAAACGCCCGTGAGTTGGGACGGCGAGAAGTCTGTGGGCGTGCGTTGGAAGACGCCGATTCCCGGCATCGGGCAGTCGAGCCCGGTCGTGTGGGGCAACCGCGTCTATGTGACGACGGCCGTGAGCACCGAGGCGAAACCCGCCGCGCGTTACGGACTCTACGGCGATGTCGAACCCGTCAAGGATGAACCGAAACACACGTGGCACGTCATGGCGATAGACAAGGCGACGGGCAAGGTCGTCTGGGATCGCGTCACGCTCGAAGGCTTGCCGAAGACCAAACGCCACCCGAAGGGCACGCACGCCTCCTCGACGCCCGCCACCGACGGCAAACACGTCGTCGCACTCTTCGGCTCGCAGGGCGTCCTCGCCTGCTACGACACGAACGGCAAGTTGCTCTGGAAGACGGACACAGGGATTCTCGACGCGGGCTGGTTCTACGATCCCGATTATCAATGGGGACACGCCTCGTCGCCCGTCATCTACAAAAACCTCGTCATCGTGCAGGCCGACATGCAGAAAAACTCTTTCCTCGCGGCCTACGATCTCAAGTCTGGCAAGCAGGTCTGGAAGACCGTCCGCGACGAGATTCCTTCGTGGAGCACGCCGACGATTTACGACGGCAAGACGCGCTCGGAACTCATCACGAACGCGACGAAGTTCATACGCGGCTACGACCCTCTGACCGGCAAAGAACTCTGGCGGCTCGGCGGCAACTCCGAGATCGCCACGCCCACGCCGATCATCGCGCACGATCTCATCTACGTGACGAACGGCTACCGCCCGATCCAACCGATCTACGCCATCCGCGTCGGCGCGGCAAACGGCGACATCACCTTAAAAGAGAAGCAGGAGACGAACGAGTCGGTCGCGTGGAGCAAGCAGCGCGGCGGCCCTTACATGCCGACGCCCATCGTCTATGGCGACTTCTTCTACGTCTGCTCGAACAACGGCGTCGTCACCGCCTACAACGCGAAGACGGGCGAGCGCGTGTATCAGGAGCGGCTCGCGGGCAAGGGCGGCGCGTTCACAGCCTCGCCCGTCGCGGCGGACGACAAACTCTATTTTTCGAGTGAAGACGGCGAAGTCTTCGTCGTCAAAGCCGGCGCGAAGCACGAACTGCTCGCGACGAACCCGATGGGCGAACCGCTGATGGCGACGCCCGCCATCTCCGACGGCATGGTCATCGTGCGCGGCCAGCACCACCTGTTCGGCATCGGCGAGAGCGCGCCGCCTGCTCCGACGATGAAGGCGAAAGCCGCGAAGTAAAACGCGCCCGGTTGAGCGCGCGCCGCCGGAATTTCCATCGCGCCTTCGGTCTTAACTTTGTGCCTCCAGCGAGAACTGTTTTCACGCTGGAGGCGCACAGAGGAAACCGTAAGGCGCAAAGGGTTGAGTGTCTGGCGTAGTTTTAAAATAGTCTCCGCGTTTTAAATAGTCTCCGCGTACGAGCGCGCCGCTCGAAGTCGAAAATTTGCGAATGGAACAAAAGCCGGTGTTGCTCCGTCTAAGCGACATTGGTTCACCCTCTCTGGAAGGAAACCAACACATGAAACGCTTTTTTGTCGGTCTGTTATTGTCAGCGGTCGTCTGCCTCGTCGCCGTTTTCTCGTTTAGTTCAACGGCGGTCAAGGCCAAGGATGCGAACTGGCCGCAATGGCGCGGCCCCGAAGGGCAGGGCGTCTCGACGGAGACGAATCTGCCCACGGAATGGAGCGCGACCAAAAATATCAAATGGAAGACGCCGATTGAGGGACGCGGCCATTCGTCGCCCATCGTCTGGGGCAAGAAGATTTTCCTGACGACCGCGCTCGACGGCGCGCAGATTCCCGGCGCGAAGGCCGGGGTCACGCACAAGATGGCCGACGGGTCGGACTTCGTACACCCGGACGCCGTGGGCGCAGACCTCAAGCACACGTTCAAGGTCGTCTGCCTTGATCGAGAGACGGGGAAAATCTTGTGGGAGCGCGTGGCCTACGAAGGCGCGGTCTATGACAGCCGGCACAAGAAGGCGAGCTTCGCTTCTTCGACGCCCGCGACCGACGGCAAGTACGTCTTCGCCTTCTTCGGCGCGGAAGGTTTGTATGCTTACGACTTCAACGGCAAATTGATCTGGAAGCAGAGCTTCGGCAAACTCGGCACGGCGAGCGTCGGCTACGGGGTGTCGCCCATCCTCTACGGAAATCTCGTCATCATGCAATGCGACGACAGCGGCCTGAACTCCTTCATCGCGGCGTTTGACAAGAAGACCGGCAAAGAGATGTGGCGCGTGGCGCGCAAGGTTGACGTGACGTGGAGCACGCCCGTCCTCGTCCACACGGCGAAGCGCACCGAACTCATCGCGAGCGCGGCGGAAGCGATCATCGCCTACGACCCGCAGACGGGTAAAGAACTCTGGCGGCACAAAGGCTTGGAGAGCAACGCCGTGAACACGCCCGTCGTCTCGAACGACATGGTGGTCGTCACCTCCGGCTATCCCGTAAAGATCACGCTCGCGCTCAGGGCGGGCGGCAGCGGCGACATCACCGGCACGCCCCAACTCGTCTGGAAGTACAACAAGGGCACGGCCTACGTGCCTTCGCCGATTCTCTACGGGGAATATCTTTACTTGATGACGGGCAACGGCTCGGTTACGTGTCTGGAAGCGAAGACCGGGAAAGTGTTGTACGAAGCGGCGCGCGTGCCGAAGCCTACGTCGTTTATGGCCTCGCCCGTGGCCTACGAAGGGAAGATTTTGTTGACGAGCGAAGAGGGCGACACTTACGTCTTGAAGGCCGGGGCGACGCATGAAGTGTTGCGCACGAACTCGCTCGGCGAACCCGTCTATGCTTCGCCCGCCATCGCCGACGAGAAGCTTTTCATACGCGGCGAGAAGAACTTGTACTGCATCACCAACGCGCGCAGTTAGGTGTTTGCGCTTTGACAATCGTGGCGAGTCTCTTCGGGTAGGCATTAAAACTTTCACCGCAGAGACGCAGAGAGCCGCAGA
>DASYMM010000035.1:0-4954 GCA_036009085.1 Pyrinomonadaceae bacterium
GTTTCTCGAATACAACGCGGAGAACCCGGCGGGGATCGCCGATCAAACGCAACTCGAAAAAGTTCTCTTCACGCTCCCGCACATGCGCGAATTTCTCGCGCGCTACCGCCACTGGCTGCCGCGCCCGCACGTGCGCCTGCTCGCGACGCTCCTCGAAGTCTATCGAGAGTGGGGCGGCGAGACGGAACGCCCGCAGATCGCGATTGTTGATTGGGCGGGCGTCTCCACCGAGAGCGAGTTTCGCATCCTCCAAGACTACTTCAAGGAGCAGGGCTACCCGACCGAGATCGCAGACCCGCGCGCGCTCACCTTCGACGGCGAGCATCTTCGCGCCGGAACCTTCCGCATAGACATTGTCTATAAACGAGTCGTCATCCACGAGTTTCTGGAAAAGTTCGACGAGACGCACCCGCTCTCGCGCGCCTACGCCGGGCACAAGGTCTGCATGGTGAATCCCTTTCGCGCCAAGCTCGCGCACAAGAAACTCGGTTTCGCCATCCTCAGTTCGCCCGCTTACGCGCACCTCTTCACCGCCGACGAACTCGCGGCCATCGCCCGGCACATACCCTGGACGCGTCGCGTGCGTCCAGGTCGCACAACCTTTGACGGCGGCGAAGACGAACTGCTCGACATCCTGCGGCGCGAACGCGAGCGTCTGGTGTTGAAGCCGAACGACGACTACGGCGGGGCGGGCGTTGTGATCGGTTGGGAGACGAGCGCGGAGGATTGGGAGCGCGCGACCGGGCACGCGCTCACGGCTTCTTATGTCGTGCAGGAACGCGCGGCGGTGCGTAAAGTGCGGATGCACGTCTTCCTCGGAGATCGTCTGGAGCAGGAAGAGATGTTCGTGGATTTCAACCCGTATCTTTTCCGTGGGCGGGCGGAAGGCGCGCTCGTGCGTCTCTCCTCATCCTCGCTCTGCAACGTCTCCTCCGGCGGCGGCGAAACCGCCCTGCTCGTTTTGGAAGACTAAAAACTACAAACACCAAGAGACGAAGACACGAAGTTAAATCTTTAAGTTAACTTTGTGTCTTCGTCTCTTGGTGGTTAATTCCGTCCATCTCTCCAACCCGGAATCAGGTCAATCGTTGAGCAGGTACCAGCGGTTTTCGATGTCGCCGCCTGTGCTGGCGTGATAGGCACGGGCGAGCCGTTCTTTGCGCTGCGGGTCTGTTGCCCTGCCGTAAGCCCACACCACCTGATCGAGTTCGGCGGAAGCGACCCAACTGACATATCCAAGCCTGCGCGCGGCGGCCTCCGCCTGTGAATCATCCCCTTCGAGCACCTCTGCCAGCGAACTTTTGACCAACTTATTGATTCGCCAATGAGCAAACGCGGGCGCGCCCAGCGCGAGCGTTGCGCCGAGCAGAAGTGTGACGGTGAGACCGGCGCGCGTCATCTGCGACTTCGCTGCTTTGAGAGCGCGTCGCGCGTTGCGCAGGTAGATGAAGGCTGTGAGGAACGGCGTAAAGCCTAACGCGCCGATGAGGATGATCAGGCCGAAGAGACTATAGGGCAACAGGTATATTCCAATCCCGACCGAGAAGAGCGCGCCCGCGAGCATGATCCCGGCAAGGACGCCGCACCATTCTCCCGCGCGTGCGCCGACGCCCAACCACACCGCGAGCGCGATGATCTCGATGGCGGCAAAGGCGTAGGCAAACAACTGAAGTTGTCCGGCCATAGGCGCGCCGAAAATCCCTCTGCGAAAGACGAGCGGATCGAACACGAGACAGAGAATTGGCAACACTATCCCGATAGTGATGTCGAAGATCACCTGCGCGAGAGTCGCCTCCACGCGAAATTGACGGCGCAGGAACTCACGCCGGGTATTGCTCCGTGACGGTCGGTTAAACAGATTGCTTGTCCCGTCAGGTAGGATGGAGAGACGTTCGTTCATCCGGTTTTCACCTCATAAAATGTCCGGCGCAATGTGGCGCGGCGCGGCAGGCGGGCTGGTTGCCACAGCAGCAGCAGGAGGGGCGGGCATGGACGCGCCGACATCCGGGAACGAGCCGCGCCCGAAGAAGACTTGCCACGCGAGGCGATTGAGGATGGGCAGACGCAGCGCGGCGCAGGAGAGTTCGAGCAGCGCGGGCTGGCGCGTCGCCGTAAACAGGCGGCGCATCAACAGGCGCGAACCGAAGCGTGCGCGAAACAGTTCGCCCGAATAAGGCTCAAGCGACGCGGCCTCACGCGTCTCCAAGTAGTCGTTAATGACGCGTGCGGCGAGATTCGAGAGGCGCAGCGTGGGGTCTAATCCTCCCGCCGTGAGCGGCGAGACCGCGCCCGCCGCGTCGCCCACGACGAGGCCGCGCCGGTTCGCGATGCGACGCAGCACGCCGCCCACGGGGATGCGCCCGCCGCGTCGCTCCAAAAGTTCGGCGCGACTCAAATCAAAAAGGCCGTCGAGGCTCGCGCGGAACTTTTCGAGCGCGCGCGCGGGATCGAAGCGCGCCGCGTAGCCGCCGACGCCGATGTGCGTCTCTTCGCCGTCTTCGACCACCCAGGCGATGTAGCCGGGCGCAAGTTCGGGCTCCACGAAGCAATGAAAGCGCGGCTCGCCCGCGAGCGGCACGCCCGCATAGACCTCTTCGACGCCGACGATCCATTCGCGGTTCTCGTCAAGCTTGAGATCGCGCGCGACGCGCGAACGCGCGCCGTCAGCCCCGACGAGAAATCCGGTGCGGTAGCGACGCGTGAGTCCGTCTGTTTCCAAGCGCACGATTGTTTGCCCTTCGCGCGTCGTCTCTTCGCAGCCGGCGTAGCGCGTGGCGGGCAGCCAGTGGACGCCCGCGCGTTCGCAGTCAAACAAAAATCGCAGGTAGAGCTTGCCCATACGACCGACGCGAAACTCTTCGTGCGGGCTGCTGAGCGTGAGCGCGCGGCGCGCGGGCGAGTAGAGCTTGACGGTGCGGACGGCAGCCCCGAGGCAATCTGCGGGCAAGGGAAAATCTTCGAGCGTGCGACGCACGAAGATGCCCGTCGTGTGGACTGACTCGTCGAGCGCGCGTTTGCGGTCAACGAGCAACACGCGCCGACCCGCCGCGCCGAGCAGACGCGCGCACTGCAAACCTCCCAATCCCGCGCCCACCACGATCACATCGTAAGTTTCATCATTCGTCATCGCGTTTAACTTTCGCGTCTGTCGCCTCAGCGCGTTCTCTTTGCGCCGCGCGGACGGCTCGCTTGTTTGGCTTTCCTGTTCGCAACGCGCGGCGCGGCCTTCGCGCGCTTCGCCACGCCCGCCGACGCAGGCTTAGTTTCAGCGACCAGGCGCATCGTCACGGTGTTGTCCGTCGCGGTAGCTGCCGCGCCGTTCGTCGTGTCGGGCGTCGCGGTGGAGGCAGAAGAAGAAGTAACGAGAGTGCCGCCGGTCGTCGTGCCTGCGGGTTGAGAAGTTGTTGTCGTCGCGGGCGACGCGTTGGTCGTTGGCGGCGCGTTTGTGGAGTCGAAGAGCGGGACGCTGCTCGAAGGGGGCGGGCAGGCGGCCGCGCTCAACTCTTCCTGATGCTCGGCGACGGCGAGCCGCGCACGCACGCGCGCGAGGCTCCACGAACGCCAGTCTTCTCCCGGCGCGGGATGCGACCAGCCCGCGACGATTGAGCGCGCCACATGGCAACGCTCTTCGCGGCTCAGCGAGGGCAGCGCGGAGATGAGCGCGGGCACGGCGTCGGCACTCAACGACGTGGCGTATGCCGCATCGAACGCGCGCCCCGCCCGCGCGTGCGCGGCGTTCGCGCGCACGATGTATGCGTCTGGATTGAGCAGATGAAGGAGTCCGACGGTGAGGAAGGCTGCGACGAGCGCGCCGCAGGCGAAACGCTCGCGGGCGTTGCGAACAAGCACCGTCCACGCGAACCAGACGAAGACGAGACCGAGCCAGAGCATGAACGCCGTCGTGTAGAGTCGCAACTCCGTCAGCCCGTACTCGCTCTGATAGAGCCGCATGCGCGCCACCGCCGAAGCCATGATGACGAACAGGAGCGCAACCTGCGTTCCCGCCAGCGGGCGAAAAATTCTCTCCGCGACGGCGGAGTTGTGTCTGCGCCCGACGAGCGCGTGTGTGATCAGGAGGAGCGGAAGCACCAGCCCCGCCACCCAAGTTAATTCAAAGAAGCCGCGCCGCGCATATTCCGCGTAGGTCAACTCCGTGATGGACATGACGCGCGCCGCGCCGCCGAAGAAATAGCGAAACTGCACGATGACGAACGCCGCGAACAACACGTTCAGCAACCCGAGCACGATGCCGACTTCAACCGCACCCAACGAAAACTTCCGCGCCGCTGCCGGCGTCGCCGCTGCTTGCGCTGTCGCTGTCGTCGCGGCTGTCGTCGCTGATCGTGTCGTGGCGGCTGTCTTCGTCGTGGTGGCGGTTGTCGCCGCCGGTGCTGCTGTCGTCGCAGCATCGCCCGTCGCCTGCCCGCGCGCATCGCCGACGCCGTGCGCTCCGGCTGCGTCAACGTTGCCGCCTGAACTGTCACTTGTGCGACGGCCATCTCCTTCCGCCGTCGCGCCGCCTTCGACAACGACGCTTCCGGGCGGTTGCCTGTGTTCGCCCGCCACGCCCTCGCGCGTCGCATCCGTCTCGCTTCGTTCCTTGTCGTCAACCGTGATCGAAGTGTAAGCGGTAGTTCCAGCGGCAGGAGCGGCGGCGGGGACGGCGGCGTGCAAATTCGCGCCCGCCGCGTCTGTAGTCAACATCATCCCGCGCAGGAAACCGCCCACGATCCATGTGAACATGAGCATCAGGAAGAAGTGCGAAAACAGTTCGCCCGCGTCCAACTGAAACGTCTGCCGCATGATGCCTTCAAAGACCGCGTCGGCGGCCATGAACAGCGCGCCGAAGATAAACAACAGCGGCACGGCGATCAGCAAGCCGCGCGCCACCGCCCACACATGACGCATCACACCGCCGCGCGGGATCGTCGCCCACTGAACGTCGCTCAGGACA
>DASYMM010000036.1:0-5202 GCA_036009085.1 Pyrinomonadaceae bacterium
AGCTTTCCAGAAAACGCCTTCACTCCATCGCTTCAGTTCTTTCAAGGTCTGGGCGCGGCGATGCTCGTCTCGGTATACGATTACTGGGGCTACTACAACGTCTGCTTCTTCGGCGGCGAGGTGAAAGAACCGGGGCGCACGATCCCGCGCGCTGTGCTGCTCTCGATCTTGTTCGTGGCGATCATCTACATCGTGATGAACATCTCGATCCTCGGCGTCATCCCGTGGCGCGAGTTTGCGGAGACGGCCAACTCGGATGCGCGCCGCTATGTGATCTCCGCTTTCATGGAACGACTCTACGGGCGCACGGCGGGACTCATCGCGACCGTGCTGATCATGTGGACGGCCTTCGCCTCCGTCTTCTCTCTGCTCCTCGGCTACTCGCGCGTCCCTTACGCCGCCGCGCTCGACGGAAACTATTTCCGCATCTTCTCGCGCGTCCACCCGAAACACCGTTTCCCTTACGTGTCGCTCTTGATCATGGGCGGCATCGCCGCGCTCTTCTGTTTCCTCCGGCTCGCAGACGTGATCGCCGCGCTCGTCGTCATCCGCATCATCATCCAGTTTCTCGCGCAGACCGTCGGCATCATCATCCTGCGCGTGCGTCGCCCGGACTTGCCGCGCCCGTTCAGGATGTGGCTCTACCCGATCCCCGCGCTCGTCGCCTTCTTCGGCTTCGTTTACGTGCTCTTCATGCGCCAGAATTTTTTGAAGGAGATACGCTACGCCGCCGTCCTCATCGTGCTCGGACTCATCATCTATCTCATTCGCGCGAAGCTTCGCGGCGAATGGCCTTTCGGTGAAGGGACAGTTGAACCGGCGGAAGAAGTTTGACGGCGACTCTTTCACGGCGGAATTACAAAAATGAAGATGAAGACTCATCACAGAGACACAGAGAACACAGAGGGGGCACGGAGAAACGCATCCGGCTCAAAGGACATTCAAGTCTCTGTGCTTCCTCCGTGTCCGCTGTGTCTCTGTGGTGAACGCCTTCGCCAGAGAATTATGCCTCGTCGAAACCTATCAGCGTCGTCCGTAAAACTTTGGTTGACCCTGTGCCTTCTCGTCTCTTCTCTCGCTCTCCACGCGAGCGCGCAGGTGCGTTCGACTTACAACGAGGGCGCGGTCGGGCTTGGGCTGCTCTTGCGCCGTTTGCAGACGACGGCGAGCGTGTTGCACACGGGCGCGCACCCGGACGACGAAGACTCTGCTTTGATCGCGCGGCTTGCACGCGGCGACGGCGCGCGCGTCGCTTATCTCTCTCTGAATCGCGGCGAGGGCGGGCAGAATCGCATCGGCGCGGAACTCTTCGACGCGCTCGGCGTCATCCGCACGGAAGAACTGTTGCAGGCGCGTCGTCTCGACGGCGGCGAGCAGTTCTTTGCACGCGCCTTCGATTTCGGTTTTACGAAGACGCGCGAAGAGGCTGCGCGGCGTTGGAACGAGCGCGAGTTGTTGGAAGACATGGTGCGCGTCATACGACGCTTCCGCCCGCTCGTCATCATCTCGCGCTGGAACGGCACGCCCGCCGACGGCCACGGTCAACATCAATTCGCCGGATACCTCGCGCCGCTCGCTTACCGCGCCGCCGCAGACCCTACACAGTTTCCCGAACAACTCGCGGAAGGCTTGCGCCCGTGGCAGGCGAAGAAATTCTACGTGAGCCATTTCGGACAGCCCGCTGCTGCGACGGCGGGGCAGGGAACGACGACAGCGGGCGTGGTCGAGATTGACACGGGGCGTTTCGATCCGTTGCTCGGACGGAGTTTTTACGAACTAGCGATGGAGGGGCGCAGCCAGCACAAGTCGCAGGGCGAGGCCGCGCTGGAGTTGCGCGGCGCGCAAACGTCGCGCGTGCGTCTGGTCGAACGCGCCCCGACGCCGTTTCAAACTGCGGCGACGGAAGAGACTATCTACGACGGACTCGACACGACGCTGCGCGGCATCGTTCGCATGACGGGCTTGCGCGACGACGCGCTCTCGAAAGACCTTGAGGAAGTTGAACGCGACGCGACGCACGCGCTCAAATATTTCAACGCGCTCGACCCGCGCACCGTCATCGCCGCGCTCACCGCCGGAGTCTCCCACACGCAACGGGCGCGAGAGACGCTTGCGCGGCTCAAAGATTCTCCAGACGCGCGCGCCGAAGCCGACTTCCTGCTCGCGCAAAAGGAGCGCGATTTTCGCGAGGCGTTGCGGCTCGCCTACGGCGTGCGCGTGGATGCGCTCTCCGATGCGGAGACGGTGGCGCGCGGCGATTCGTTCGTCGTCGCCGTGCGCGTCTTCGCGGATGATCCGCGCGTGGGGCGCGTCGAAGAGTTGCGCTTGCGCGCGCCGGAGAAGTGGCGCGTCGAGAGACTCGCCGCGCCGTCGAAGGGCGAGACGGCGTTCGCCGCGCGCGAGGCCGCGCTCGCCGTCGCATACTTTCGCGTCCACGTGCCTGTGGATGCGGAACTGACGCAACCCTACTGGCTGCCGCGTTGGGGGCGCGAGCCGACGCGGCGCGGCGACATGTACGTCTGGTATAAAGGCGACCCGTGGACGGAGCCGTTTGCGCCGCCGCTCGTCTCAGGCGAGATCGTGATGGGCATGGGCGCGTCGCCGCAGGTCTTGCGCGCGCCCGTGGAGTATCGCTATCTGGACGGAGTGCGCGGCGAGGTGCGGCGCGAGTTAAACGTCGTACCGGAGTTGACCGTGCGGCTTGATCCGTCGCTCATCATCGTGCCGCTTCGCGCAAGAAACCGTGCGCGCGAAGTGAATTTGCAGTTGGTGAACAACGTCGAGCCGTCTGAGTTGCAAGAGGGTGAGCCGGTGGCGATGGGCGCGACGGGTATCGGCGTGCCCGCAGACTGGCCGCAAGTCAAACCGACCATTTTTAAGTTCGACGCGAAAGGCGAGCGCGTGACTTTGAAGTACAACTTTCAGGTGCCGCGCGCGGTGAAGCCGGGCACGTATCAACTGAGCGGTTCGACCACCGCCACTTACTACGCACGTCGCCCGCCCAAGCCGCCGCTCTGGTTCGGTCGCACGCAGCGCGAGATCAGCTACCCGCACATCCAGACGCATTACTATTACACGGATGCGGAAGCGTCTGTGCGCGTCTTCGATCTGCAAGTCGCCGGCGTGCGCGTCGGCTACATCATGGGCAGCGGCGACGAAGTGCCGGAAGCGATCCGGCGCATGGGTCTGGAAGTGACGCTCTTAGACGAGACGCAACTCGCCACGGGCGACCTCTCGCGCTTCGACACCATCGTCGTCGGCGTGCGCGCCTCGCAGACGCGCCCCGATTTCGTCGCGCATCACGCGCGCCTGTTGGAGTTCGTCCGACGCGGCGGCGCGCTCATCGTGCAATATCAACGCCCGGACTACGCCGCGAAAAAATTGCCGCCGCTGCCCGCCGCGATGGAAGTGCCGCCGCCGCGCACGGGCGAGTCGGCGACGATTGCGCGTGTGGTTGACGAGAACGCAACAGTGCGCGTCTTGCAGCCGGCGCATCCCGCGTTCAACTTCCCGAACCGCATCACCGCCGCAGACTTCGCAGGCTGGGTGCAGGAGCGCAGTCTCTACAACTTCACCACCTTCGACGCCGCCGGATACGTCCCGCTCCTCGAATCACACGACGCGGGCGACAACCCACAACGCGGCGGCGAAGTCTACGCGCGCATCGGGCGCGGCCACTACGTCTACACATCTTATGCGTGGTTTCGCCAACTCCCCGCCGGAGTCCCCGGCGCGTATCGCTTGTTTGCCAACTTGCTGAGTTTGCCGAAGGCTCCGGCGGGGCGTGTGACGAAATAAGAGCTTACTTTCAAACTACGGCCAGCCAACTTACAGCGTCTAACAAAACTCGACAAGGTCAAGAGTTGAACCACGAAAGGACACGAAATAACACGAACTCTTCTTCGTGTTATTTCGTGTCCTTTCGTGGTAACTGGTTTTGTTAGACGCTCTCCAGTGCGAACTTGTCAGGTCGGCTTCAGCCCTGCAAGGCGGCGACGCGTTCCTGCATCTCTTCGGGCGACACGTCTTCCTTGTGCGTGGCGATTGCCCAGATGTGGCCGAAGGGGTCTTGGAGTTTGCCCATGCGGTCGCCATAGAATTTATCTTCCAGCGGATTCAGCATCTTCGCGCCCGCGGCGACGGCGTTTTCGGCCACCGCGTCCACGTCCTCTACGTAGAGCAACAAACCGACGGGCGTGCCGCCGACCGTCTGCGGGCTGCGCTCGTCCGACTCCGAGCCCTCGTCGGCCAACATGACGTGCGAGTCGCCGATCTTGATCTCGGCGTGCCCGATCTTCCCGCCCGGCGCGTCGAAACGGAAAAGCTCCGTCGCCCCGAACACCTCCTTGTAAAATTCTATGGCGCGCGCCGCCTCATTCATGTACAGATACGGCGTGACGGAGTGGTAGCCCTCCGGAATATGCTTCGTGCTGCCGGTCATAAATTTCTCTCCTTCAACTGAACCGAAGATTCTTTAACTCGCGAGGCGTGATAGCGGCACCTTATATCACAGTCGGCTTTCACGTGCAACACTTTATTTCACGCATGAAACAAAAATGCCGGGTGGCGCGAAGATGAAGAACAAAAGTTGACCGGGGGCTTGCGTAGGGTGGTATGCTTTGCCGTGTTTGCCTCAATCTTGTCGAAACACTTCCTCGCGAAGATTTACAACCAAGCGAAGATTTAAAACAATATGTTGAGAACTCTCCGGCAAGTGCGCCGTGTCGTCATTACGGGGATGGGTTGCGTGACGCCTCTCGGCATCGGGCGCGAGGCTTTCTGGCGTGCGCTCGTCGCGGGCGAAAGCGGCGTGCGGCGCATAGAGAGTTTTGACGTGAGCGAGTCGGCGGTGAAGATTGCGGCGCAGGTGTGCGAGTTCGACTGGGAGGCGCACATCAATCCGAAGGATCGTAAGCATGTGCCGCGCACGGTGCCGCTCGCGCTCGCCGCCGCGCGCGAGGCTCTGGAAGACGCGAAAATTCATTTTTCGGATTTGACTCTGGCCGAGCGGCGCGCGACGGGCGTGGTGCTCGGCACGGGCGGCGGCGGACTCGCCTTCACCGAGCAGCAGTATAAACATTACTTCACGGGCGAGACGACGAAGGCGAGCGTCTACACGATCCCCTCTTCGACGCACGGCGGCCTCTCCTCCGAACTCTCGATGGCCTTCGGCCTGCGCGGCCTCTCGCACATCATCTCGAC
>DASYMM010000037.1:0-3232 GCA_036009085.1 Pyrinomonadaceae bacterium
ATTACGCCGAGCGTTTTGAACTGCCGTTCTTCAATCACTTCCTGAAAGACAAGGGCGACCTCTCGCAGATTAAAGAGGTCAACGTCTTTGATACGGGCACGAACGGATGGCGCGACTTCGTCGGGTGGTCGCCGAACGCGGCGACTGAAACGCCGCTGTATCTGCAAGCGAAAGGGAAGCTTTCGTTTGCAAAGCCCGCCTCTGCGAGCGGCGCGGCCTATGATGAATACGTGAGCGACCCGGCGCATCCGGTTCCCTACACGCAGAAGATCGCGCTCGGATACCCGCGCGATTTTATGACGGAGGATCAGCGATTCGTCTCGACGCGCGCCGACGTTCTCGTCTATCAAACCGAACCTCTGGACTCGGACGTAACGGTCGCGGGCGACATCAAACCGCAACTCTTCGTCTCGTCGAGCGGCACGGATTCTGACTTCGTAGTTAAACTGATCGACGTGTTCCCGGACGATTATCAGTATCCCGAAGGCATCGTCCCGCCCGCGGATTCCGCGGCCTGCGTGTTTCATCCGGGCGGCTACGCGATGCTTCTGCGCGGCGAACCGTTTCCGGCGCGCTTCCGGGAGGGTTTTGAACATCCGCAACCATTGCAGCCCAATACGCCGGCGATGATCTCTTACGTGATGCCCGGCGTCGTGCACACGTTCAAGAAGGGACACCGGATGATGGTGCAAATTCAGAGCACTTGGTTTCCGCTCGTCGCGCGCAACCCGCAAAAGTTTCTGCCGAACTACAAGCTGGCGACAGACGCCGATTTCCAAAAAGCGACCGAACGCGTCTACCACGACAACGCGCATCCCTCGCGCATCGTCCTGCCCATCGTTAAAAAGTGAAGGTTGGCTGTGCCATCCTCATGCCATGACTTTGAATGTGGGCGTGACTCTGGACAGAAGTGGAGCCGTTTCCACTACATAAATTTCATTATCGGACTCTGGGGTTGTGTGGGTCTGTGTCGGTTGCTGACGTTTGAAGGAACGCGGCGGACGAGTCTCTCTTCACGCGCGGAGCGAGGCATCAGGCGCTTGGGGCGAGTCTTAAAGGATGCGTTCTAACAGTGTGTTGCTCGCAGGGGTCGGGGGCTTCGCCGGTTCGGGGGTGAAATCCTCGCCGGGATTGATGAACTGGTCGCGCTCGAATTTATATTGCTTGTCGTAGAGTTGCTTGTAGCGACCGCCCTTGGCGAGCAGTTCGCCGTGCGTGCCGCGTTCGACGATCTCGCCGCCTTCGAGCACGAGAATCTGCTCGGCGCTGCGAATCGTCGAGAGGCGATGGGCGATGACGAAGGTGGTGCGCCCGCGCCGTAGCGTTTGCAGGCCGTCCTGAATCATCGCTTCGCTCTCGCTGTCGAGGCTCGACGTGGCTTCATCCAGAATCAAGATGCGCGGCTCTGCCAGAATCGCGCGCGCGATGGCGACGCGCTGCCGCTGCCCGCCCGACAACTTCACGCCCCGCTCGCCGACAACCGTGTCGTAACCATCCGCAAAGCTCTTGACGAACTCCTCGCAATGCGCGATGCGCCCGGCCTCCTCGATCTGTGCGCGCGTGGCGTGCGGGTGCGCGAAGGCGATGTTTTCGGCAATCGTGCCGTCGAAGAGAAAGTTGTCCTGTAAGACCACGCCGAGTTGGCGTCGGTAATCTTTCAAGCGGACGGTCGAGAGGTCGCGCCCGTCCACCGTGACGCGGCCTGCGAGCGGGCGATTGAAGGCCATCACCAGACTGATGAGCGTGCTCTTCCCCGAACCGCTCGAACCGACGAGCGCGGTGGTCGAGCCTGCGGGCGCGTGGAAAGAGACATGCTTCAGGACGCGCACGTCCGCGTCGTACTCGAAGCTGACATCTTCAAAACTGATGTCGCCTTCGATCTTCGCGAGCGGTTCGGTGCGCGCCTCGTCTTCGTCTTCGGTCGCGAGCCGCTTGATTTCGCGTATACGGTCGAGTCCGGCGAAGGCTTCCGTGATCTGCGTGCCGATGGAAGCGATCTGGACGAGCGGCGCGGCCACGAGCGCGGTGAAGAAGATGTACATGAAGAAGTCGCCGAGCGTCATCTGCCCTGCGAGGATGGAGCGACCGCCGACGAGAATCAGGATCACGCCGATGCCGCCGACGATGACGGTGGAGAAGGCCGTCACGCCCGACACGCCCGTCATCGAGCGCGCGACGTTGCGAAACAGGCGGTGCGCGCCGCGCGCGAAGACGAGTTCCTCGCGCTTCTCCGCCGAGTAAGCCTTGACGATGCGGATGCCGCCGAGCGACTCCGCGAGCCTGCCCGTCACTTCCGCGTTGATCGCGCCGCGCTCGCGAAAGAGCGGGCGCAGACGCTTGAAGGCTTGCGACATGCCGAGGCCGAACAGAGCCAGCGCGACGAGCGTGATCGAAGTCAGACGCCAACTCAAATAAAAGAGCACGCCGAGCGCGATGGAGGCCGTGAAGAGACTCCCGGCCAGTTGCACGAGTCCCGTCCCGACGAGGTTTCGGATGCCTTCGGCGTCGCTCATGATGCGCGAGATGAGCACGCCGGTCTGCGTCGAGTCGAAGTAGCGCACGGGCAGGCGCGCGACGTGTGCCTGCACGTTCAGACGCATCTCCGTGATGGCGCGCTGCGCCGCGATGCCGAGCACCTGCGTCAGCGAAAAAGAGGTGAACGCCTGAACGAGCGTCGCGCCTCCGGCCGCGAGCGCAAGCGTCATCAACAACTCGCCGCGCCCTTTGACGATCACTTCGTCAATCAGATACTTCGAGCTGGCGGGCAGCACCAACCCGACGAGCCGGTTGACGAGCATCAGCGCCATCCCGAGAGCGAGACGGCGGCGATGCGCCCAGATCAAGACTCTCGCCTCGCGCCAAGCCTCCTTCACCGGCACGCGCTTTTTTTTCTCAACCGACATAACTTTGCACCTTCCGAATCATCCCGCCGATGTTAACAGATTATTCCCGTTTGCCCTCTGCGACCTACGGCGACGCCGCGCTTCTGTGGAGCGCGCGTTCGACGAGATGTGTGAGCACCTTGCGCGCGTCGAAGAATTCACAGGCGACCTCGCGCGCGGCGCGACAGTGGAATGCGTAACGGCGGTTGATCTCCTCGATGCAGGCCAACGCTTCCTCCGGCGTGTTGAAGGCGATGAGTCCGCCTTCTGCGACAAGCCATGCCGAGAAGCCCGTCTCCTGTGTGACGACGGGGCGGCCACTGGCGAGATACGCCGCGCTGCGCTCGCTG
>DASYMM010000038.1:0-4745 GCA_036009085.1 Pyrinomonadaceae bacterium
GCCTTCGTCTCTTCGCGAAAGAGCGTCGTGGTCTTACCGTCCGACGCGTTGGCGTGGTTGAGGTCGAGATACTTCTGCTCGCGATCCTGCGCGTGGAAGATGACCCGGCGACTGTCGGGCGTCCAGCCGACGCGCGTGATCAAAAGTTCGGTCGGGAGGTATTTGTACGTGTCCACCCAGCGCGTCGCGCCGCCGGAGGCGTTGACGATGCCGAGTTTGACGACCGGGTTCGGGTCGCCCGCCTTCGGGTACGGCGTGATCTCCAACTCCTGTCGGACGGGGATGTGATCGACGACTGTGAACTCGTGCACCGGAGTTTCGTCGAGACGCAAATAGGCGATCATGTTCGAGTCTGGACTCCACCAGTAGCCCTCGAAATTCCCGCGCCCGTAGAGTTCCTCTTGATAGACCCAATCGAGACGCCCGTTCAGGATTTTGGGCGCGCCGTCGCTCGTCAAAGCGCGCTCTTTTTGCGCGGCGAGGTCTACGATGTAGATGTTGTTGCCGCGCACGTAGGAAACCATGCGCCCGTCCGGGCTAAAGGTTTCGCCCACCTCTTCGTCGGGGCTGTTCGTCAGACGCCAAGCGCGATCCGAGCCGAATTCGTAATAGAAGAGATCGTTCGCGTGATTGAGGAGCGCGCCCGTCTGCGCGGGGTTCATCTGGTAGTTGGTGCGATTGGCGAGGCGGCGCGCGTCTTCGGCGGACACGCCGGGGAGCGCGTTGAGCGCGGCCTCCATCTTCGCCGCGTCGAAGAAGGCTGCGGACTCGCCCGTCAGGGCGTTGACGCGGAGCAGACGCGGCGTGCCCGGCTTCGTCGGGTCGCCCGCGACGAGGTAACTCTTGCCGTCCTTGAGCCAGCGCGGATTCGGCACAGAGCCGCTGAAATTGACGCGCTTCGCCGGTGAAGGGTCGAAAAGTTCATCAATGGTCAGCAACTTTTCCTGCGCCAGCGCGGCGGAGGACATGCTGAGCAGAACAAAAGCGAGTGTGAAAAGTTTAAGCCGATTACGCACTATGAGATTCTCCTGAATTAGCTGTTAGCCGTCAGCTATCAGCCGTCAGCTTTTTGCATTTGCTAGTCGCTGACGGCTGATAGCTGACGGCTATTTAAGTTGAGCGTGGAGTCATTTTTTTGATGACCGGAGTGAGTATCACTAAGAGGACGGCGGCGGCGATGGTGATCGCGGCGATGATGCCGAATAGATTGACGAGCGCGCCTTCGTCTTCCGAGAAGAAGCCGGAAGCCCAGCCCGCCACGTAGTTGCCGAACGAGATGGACAAAAACCAGACGCCCATCATCAAGCCGACCATCCGGCCGGGCGAGAGTTTCGTCACCGTGCTCAAGCCCACCGGGCTGAGGCACAACTCGCCGAGCGTTTGCAGCAAATAGACGAAGACGAGCCAGTAGGGGCTGACCTTGCCCGCGCTCGTCAAAGTCGAGGCGAAGGCGACGAGCGCGAAGGCGAGTCCGGCGAACATCAGGCCGATGGCAAACTTGGCGGGGCTGGAAGGATTCTTCCTGCCCATTTTGAGCCAGAGACCTGCGAAGACCGGCGCGAGCAGGATCACGAAAGTCGGTTGCACGGATTGAAACCAACTCGACGGAAAATCGAAGCCGAGGATGTTCGTGCGCGTCAGCCGGTCGGCAAAGAGCGTCAGACTCGTCGCCGCCTGCTCGAACGACGCCCAGAAGATGACCGAGAAGGCGAACAGGATGAAGATGACGAGCACGCGTTTCAACTCGTCGCCGTTCAGGTGTCGGACGACGCCGAGGATGTAGCCGAAGGCCGCGCCGACGACCGTGGGAAAGAGGCTCGTGACGACGCTGCCGCCCCAGAAATAGCCGAGCGCGAGTCCGGCCAAACCGCCCGCGACGGCGAAGACGAGCGTGAGCATGTCCGCGTCGCCCTCGTTCGCGGCGTCCTTCGTCTTGGCGATGTCCTCTTCCTTCTTGACGGGCTTCTCGCCGATGCCTTTCAGGCGCGTGCCGCTAAAGACGTATTGCAGGAGGCCGAGCACCATGCCGAAGCCCGCCGCCGCGAACCCGTAATGCCAGTCAACTTTCTGCCCCAGATAGCCGCAGATGAGCGGCGCGATGAGCGCGCCGAGATTGATGCCCATGTAAAAGATCGAGAAGCCGGCATCGCGTCGCGCGTCGCCCTCGGCGTACATCTGCCCGACCATCGCGCTGATGTTCGGTTTGAGCAGTCCCGTGCCGATAGCGATGAGGGCGAGGCCGCCGTAAAAGTTCGGCATCGTGTTGAAGGCCATCGAGAAGTGGCCGCAGGCGATGACGATGCCGCCGATGAGGACGGCGCGGCGCGTGCCGAAAACTTTGTCCGCGAGCCAGCCGCCGACGAGCGGCGTCCAATAGACGGACGAGGCGTAGGTGCCGAAGACCAGCCCTGCATACTTCGTGTCGAAGGCGAGTCCGCCCTGCGCGAGCGAAGTCGTCATGTAGAGCAGAAGGATGGCGCGCATGCCGTAGTAGCTGAAACGCTCCCACATCTCCGTGAAAAAGAGCGTCGTCAGGCCGCGCGGGTGGCCGCCGAGTCCGGCGGTGTCGGTCGCCGCGACGTGACTCATGCCGGTCGCATCTACAGTTGTACTCATATCCGGTTCTACCTCATCTCAAGTCAGCTTCAATCAAATCTTGCGGGGCGAGCGGCGACGGCGACCGGCGCGGCTTTTGGTTCGGGGAGGATGTACTGTCTGTTTTGGACGCTGCCGACATTCAGCCAAAATCAACCGTCCGTGTCAAGGAGACCGGATTGATACGCGACCCGGAGGCCACGGGTTTCACCGCCGGAGCGACCGGTTTTCCGCGCTATCTTCGCACAGCGTTCTGTTTTCATTGACGGGAACGTCGGCGTTCGAGTAGGATGCGCGCTTTGTGTGTAGCCGCCTCGCCTTCTTTGACAATCCAGCCAAGGGGAATCACTTTACTTGTTCCACCACTTCACCTGCTTCTTCCACCACCTAAGGAGAGTTTTTGCATGTCAGGTTCCTTCAGATTTTCACTCTTACGAACGTGTGTTGTTTCGCTCCTCATCTTTACCGCGACGATTGCCGTGACGCTTTCCGCCTCGAAAGCTTCCGGCACCGCTGCTGCCGCCTTTCTGGGCGCAGATGAATATGTCACGACCTACGCCAAAGACTGCAAGACGCCGCAGATCGTCTTCAATCTGGGCGACACGGTTTGCATGACGGCGGGCAACTTCCCGCTGCCGCCGTCCGACAACTTCCAGTATCGTCGTCTTTCATGGGTTGCGCCCAACCTGACCGTGGCGAATCAGGTTTTGATCCAGCGCGACCCGCAAACCGAATATTTCGAGATTCCGACCTCCGGCGACCTCGCGCAGGTCGGAACTTGGTATGCCACGACCATCAACGTCCATTCCGGTCGCCGCGCGAACGGGAAGTTCTACGTGCGCAACCCGCGCGTCTCTCTGGTCGATCTCTCTATCTCCAAGACCGCGCCCGAGAGCGTGTTGCCGGGAACGAGGGTCAGGTACAATCTGTCGTTCCACAACCCCGGCCCGGATTTCGCCGAGTACGTCGAGTTCACCGATGAAGTCCCAAGCAACATGACATTCTACACGCTGAAACAGGTTTCGGGGCCTGAGTTCGACTGCACGTTGCCGGAGCGTGGCAAAACCGGCAGAATCGTCTGCGCGACAAAGGGCTTGCAACTGGACGAGACGGCTGAGTTCGCCGTCTATTATATTGTGGACTCAGACCTCAGAGCGGGGACGGTCTGCAACAGTCTCTCGTACATTTCGAGCCGCATCGAAGAACTTCGCAAAGAAAACAACTACTCCGAAACGGAGACGATGGTGCCCCTCCCCGACGGCGACGGCAACGGGGAAGAGCCATAAACCGACCAACCCCGCGACCCCGTAAGACGCGGCAACGAGAAGCAGAAGGGGCAGAGACGCCGCGCGTCCCTGCCCCTTCTGCTTTTTCACGCGCCTGCCGCTTGATAGAACCGCACGCGCGAAAGTATGCGCTTCAATTGAGAGGGCGAGACGCTTGACAGTCGCAGGCTGACGCGAGTATAAGCGCGTTGAGCAAAGACGTGGTGAGTTAAGGCGACTTGCGGCCACGTAAAATAAACAGCTAAACAGCACGGCTTTTGTCTTCAAGAGCACTACACACTTCAAGAAGCTTCTTTGAAGTCCCGCGTTGTTTGGCGCGGGAGTTTTTTTTGGAGTGACAAGTGACGAGTGACAAGTGACAAGTCAAAACCAACGGCTTGTCTTTAAACTTCTCTTCAACTCGTCACCTGTCACTCGTCACCTGTCACTGTTTTATCATGGAAAACTTTCGAGACTTACTGGCGAGCGATCAGATCACGGTGTTTGACGGCGCGATGGGCACGATGCTCTATGCGAAGGGCGTGTATATCAATCGTTCGTATGACGAACTGAATTTGACGAATCCAGACCTCGTGCGCGAGGTGCATCAGGAGTACGTGCGCGCGGGCGCGGACGTGATCGAGACGAACACCTTCGGCGCGACCGCGCACAACTTGCAGCAGTACGGGCTGGAAGGAAGCCTCCGCAAGATCAACCTCACGGCGGCGCAACTCGCGCGCGAAGCCGCCTGCGAGCGCTGCTACGTCGCGGGCGCAATCGGCCCGCTCGGACTCCGCATCGAGCCTTACGGCCCCACCTCTTTCGACGAAGCGAAAGAGATGTTCAAAGAACAGGTCGGCGCGCTGCTCGAAGGCGGCGTCGATC
>DASYMM010000039.1:0-4323 GCA_036009085.1 Pyrinomonadaceae bacterium
GCTATCTTTCGCGTTCATCGAAGCCAGGGCGTTATTGAGCGACCGCCGCATCGAATCCAGCCGCGAACGCATAATCTCAATGCGCTGCGCAGGCGTACCCTCGCTCGTTCCTTGCGACAGGACCACAACGCTACAGCCTAAAATCAGAAGGGCGCTCATCAAGAGCACTGCGAATTTGCGAGCATGCATGTATGAAACCTCCAAATACAGTGATGAGTGACAAGTGGCGAGTGACGATTAAAGCCACTCGCTTGTCTTTAACTCGTCACCCGTCACTTGTCACTCGTCACTATTCCTATCGTTTGTCGCATTTTTACGACAGGGGCGAGCGGAGCGTTTTACGTCAGGCGGGCGGATGTGTGTGGTTTTGGTCGTGCGGGGCGTGTGGGCGGGAGGTGGCGCGGGAGTTGCTGTGTGAGGGAGGCGCGGAGCGTGCGGCGTGGTTTGCGTGCGTGCGGCAGTTGAGAGTGGCGACGCAATAACGTATCTTGCAGACGCTTATGTTTGGCGTTGAACTTCGAGAAGGAGAGGACGCTTTCCTCCGTCAGGGCATGAGGGATGAGTAAGAGCACACAAGAGGGGGATGAGCGCGGGCGCGCGTCGGGCAAATTTGCTCCGGCGGGCATCGTCTTCGCCGTGGGCGGCCTGCTGCTCTTCGCCTATTACGTGTGGAAGGCCGGGCCGCAGAGCATCCTCGCAAACATCACGCAACTCGGCGCGGGCTTTGTCGTCATCCTCTTGATCTCCGCCGTGCGCCCGCTCGTGCGCGCCGCCGCCTGGACGCGCTGCTTCGAGGGCGGCACGCGCCTGCGCCTGCGCGACGCGCTCAAAGCCTATGTTGCGGGCGACGCGCTCGGCAATCTGACGCCGCTCGGCATCGTCGTGAGCGAACCGGCGAAGGCGGCCTTTGTGCGCGACCGCGTGCCGATTGTCGCGAGCATCTCCGCGCTCGCCGTCGAAAATCTCTTCTACATGCTGTCGGTCGCGCTCTTCATCTTCGCGGGCACGGCCGCGCTTCTGCTCAGTTTTCCTCTCAACTCGAAACTGCGTCTGGCGAGCTACGCGACGCTCACGGTCGTCGTGGTCTTCATCCTCGTCGGCTGCTTGATGGTGCGACAGCGTTGGAGGTTTTTGAGCGGCGCGCTAGAGCGTCTGCACAGGCGGGGCATCGCGCGCCGTTTCGTAGAGGCGCGGCGCGAGCGTCTCCGCGCCGTCGAAGACCGCATCTACGGATTTTACGAGCACCACCGCGCGCGCTTTCTCCCGATCCTCTCGCTCGAAGCCTGCTTTCACCTCGCGGGCGTGGCCGAAGTCTACGCCACGCTCTACTTCATCCTTCCCGCGCCGCCCGCGTTCGGCGAACTCGCGCTCGCGGCCTTCGTGCTCGAATCCGTCAACCGCGTCATCAACGTAATTTTCAAGTTCGTGCCGATGCGTGTCGGCGTTGACGAAGCGGGCACGGGGCTATTTACTAAAGTCCTGAAATTCGGAACGACGGTGGGCGTCACGCTCGCCATCGTGCGCAAGGCGCGCGTCATCATCTGGACGGCGATTGGCGTCGCGGTGCTCGTCAGGCGCGGACTGTCTCTGCGCAGCATGGCGCGTGAAGCGCAGGAAGCCACCGCCGCTGCCGCCGCTTCGATTGGAACCGGGCGAAAGCATGGAACGACGGCGGGCGGGGAGCGCGTCGGCAACAGTGATAGCAGCAACGTGATCAACGAAGAGGAACTCATCGCGCCACGCTAGAGCGTTTCGTGTTTGGAGTTTTACTTGGAACGATCCCTCGAATTAACTCCCGAAGAGACGGCGGGCGTCGAAGTGTCGCCCGCCGCGACGACGGTGCGCGGCGAGCGTCGTGCGTTGTCGTTGGATCGCGGCATCGTGCTCGTCCTCGTCCTCGTCATGTTGCTCGGGCTGGCCTTGCGCGTGCGCGGCCTCTCCGAACTCGGTTTCGCCGAAGACGAGATCAACAAACTCGAAGCCGTCCGCGCCTACGCGCGCGGCGACATCACGCCGAACGCAGAGCACCCGATGCTGATGAAGACTTTGATCTTCATCTCGCTCGGCGCGGCGGAATGGTGGAATAGCGGGCAGTACCGGAACGAGGGCGCACAAGCAACGAAACTGATCAGCGTAGAGACGGCGGTGCGTTTCCCGAACGTGCTCTTTGGCGCGCTCACAATCTTCCCGCTCTACCTCCTGACCGCGTCCTTCTTCGGCAAACGCACCGGACTCGTCGCCGCGCTGCTCTGGTCGTTCGGCGTCAACGCGATCACCTACAACCGCATCGCCAAAGAAGACACGCTCCTCGTCTTCTTCATGCTCTTCGCCTTCTACTTTTACCTGCGCGCCAAGCAGACGAGCGGCTATGAGCCGCGCGCGAAGCGGAAGTTTTACTTAGCCTCCGCAGTCTCTTTCGGGCTGATGCTCGCGTCGAAATATTTTCCGCACTACTTCGGCCTGAACATGCTCTACCATCACCTCGTCGCGCAGCGCGAACGCGAACCGGGAGAGCCGCGCGGTCGCACGCCCGCGATCTTCTACCCGGTCGTTATCCTCACGTTCCTCATCGCCAACCCGGCGGTGCTCCTGCCGCAGACGTGGCATTACCTGACCGCCTATTCGAGCGAGGAACTGCTCACGCATCACGGCTATCTGATGGGCGACACGCTTTACGCGAACCAGATGTCGAGCACGCCGTTCGGCACGCCCTTCTATTTTTACCTCCTGTTCCTCGCCATCAAGACGCCGCTCCCGCTGCTCATCGCGCTCGTCGCCGGACTCGTCGCTTGCGTGCGCCGCTGGCGGCGTCCGGGCGAAGCCTTTCTCCTGTTGATGTTCATACTGTGGATCGTGCCCTATTCAATCGTCGGCGCGAAGTGGCTGCGCTACGCGCTCTCGCTCCTGCCGTTCATCTACATGCTCGCGGCGGTCGGCATCATGTGGCTGCTCACACTCTTCGCGCCGCGCGAAACAGATGGGAAGCGCGGCAGCAGTTTTTCGCCGCTGCGGATCGTGCGCGCCGTAGTCTTCATGTTCTTCATCGCGCTGCCCGCGTGGATCGCCTACGCCGCCGCGCCGCACTACGCGACTTATACAAACGCCTTGGGCTTTGGACGCGCGGGCTACTTCTTCCCGCACGACGAGTTTTACGACGACGGCCTGCGCGAAGCGATCAAGTACGTTGCTACCACCGCGCCGCCGAATGCTTCCATCGTCCACGAGACGCCCGGCGTCGCCCGCTACTACCTGCAAAAGTTTTCGCGCGCCGATCTCAACTCGCGCGTGCTCTCCGACCCCGCCTTCGAGTTCGGAGAGACGCCGCGCCCCGCCTACGTCATCCTCCAACGCGGGCGCACCTATTTCGAGAACCGTGAGAAGATGCAGGACGCACGCACGCGCGGCCACAAAGTTTACGAGGGATTCGTCGGCGGCCTGAGCGCGGTCGAAGTTTACGAAGTCAAATAAGCGTTCTTTTCTTCTTTGCGCCTTAAGTTCTGACTTTGCGCCTTTGCGAGAAATACCGTTCACGCTGGAGGCGCAAAGTTAAAACCATAGGCGCAAAGAAAAGCCAAGCTCAATGAGAAAACTTTTAGTTACGAAGAAACTGCTGCCGGGCGTCGTGTTGTTGCTCGTGCTGCTCGGTGGTTTTAGTCTCGCGCCCGCGCAGTCAGAGAAGGCGACGACGGCGGCGCGGCGTCGGGCGTGGCTCACGATCCTTTCGACGACGGATTTGCACGGCAACATCCTGCCCGTTGATTACTACACAAACAAGGCGGACGCACGCGGGCTGGCGAAGGTGGCGACGCTCATCCGGCAAGCGCGCAAGGAGAATCCGTCGGGGACGCTCCTGCTCGATTCGGGCGACACGATTCAGGGCACGCCGCTCGAATATTTTCATAACAAGAAGAACAACGCGCCGCCCGACCCTCTGATGCTCTCGATGAGCGCGCTCAAATTCGACGCGCTCGCCGTCGGCAATCATGAATACAACTTCGGCCTCCCGGTGCTTCAGAAGGCGCGGCGCGAAGCCAACTTCCCGTGGCTCTCGGCGAACACTTACAAGCGCGGCACGAATGAAACTTACTACCAGCCTTATCTCGTCAAGGAACTACAGGGCGTGCGCGTCGGCGTGCTCGGTTTGACGACGCCGGGCATCCCTTTCTGGGAGAACAAGGAGAACTTCGCGGGGCTTGAGTTTCGCGATCCACTTTTAGAGGCGCGCAAGTGGGTCGGCGTCCTGCGGGAGAAAGAGCGCGTTGACTTGGTCGTCGTCGCGATGCACATGGGGCTGGAAGCGGATTTGCGCACGGGCGAAGCCAG
>DASYMM010000040.1:0-14675 GCA_036009085.1 Pyrinomonadaceae bacterium
CGGTCGCTTTGTCACTCCAAAGTCTGGCGGTGATGTACCACACGCAGGGCGATTACGCGCGCGCCGAACCACTGTACCAACGCGCGCTCGCGATCTATGAGAAGACATACGGCGCGGAGCATCCTGAGTTCGCCCAGGCGCTCTACAATTTTGCGGGGATGTACCACGACAAAGGCGACTACGCGCGTGCCGAGCCGTTACAGCAACGCGCGCTGGCAATCAGGGAGAAAGCGTTCGGCGCCGAGCACCCGGCGGTCGCCTCGTCGCTCCACACCGCCGCCGCCCTGTTCGAAGCCAAAGGCGATTACGAACGGGCAGTTACCGGACTGACCCGCGCCGCCGACATACGCGAACAGAACCTCGCCCTGATCCTGACCACCGGCTCGGAGAAGCAGAAGCAACTTTATCTCGACACGCTCTCCGGCGAAACCGACGCCATCCTCTCGCTCAACATCAAAGGCGCGCCGAAGAACAGCGCGGCGACGCGGCTCGCCTTAACGACCATCCTGCGGCGCAAAGGCCGCGCGCTCGATGCGATGACAGACCAGATCGCAGCCCTGCGTCGCCGCGCCCGGACCGAAGACCAAAAGCTGCTCGACGGGCTCGCCGCCGCGCGCGCGCAACTCGCCAACGTCCAACTCGGCGGCGCAAGCAACAACCTCACGCCCGCCGCGCGACAAGCGCAACTCTCCGCCCTCGCCGAAGAGATCGAACGACTCGAAGCGGACATCAGCCGTCGCAGCGCGGAGTTTCGCGCACAGGCGCAGCCCGTCACGTTGTCGAACGTGCAGGCCGCGCTTCCCGCCGATGCCTCGCTCGTCGAAATCTTCTCGTATCATCCTATTGACGTGAAGGCGCCGCCGGGTAAAAAGTATGGCGCGTCGCGTTATGTGGCTTACGTCTCGCGGCGTGAGGGCGAGCCGCAGTTCGTGGAGTTGGGCGAAGCGGCGACGATTGAGGCGAGCGTCGAGCGTTTGCGCCGGACGCTGCGTGATAGCAGGCAGGCGGCGCGCGGGGATGTCTCGGCCGTGAAGGAAGCGGCGCGCGTTGTTGACGAACAGGTGATGCGGCCTGTGCGCGCATTGCTCGGTGCGACGCGGCGCGTTTTCCTCTCGCCGGACGGCGCTCTGAACTTGATTCCTTTTGCCGCACTGGTGGACGAGCGCGGCAAATACCTCGTCGAAGATTACACGCTCACTTACCTGACGAGCGGGCGCGACCTCCTGCGCTTGGGGGTGACGGACGAGAGCAAGTCGCCGCCTCTGGTGCTGGCGAACCCGCTCTACAATGATAGCGGCGGCAGCGGCGGCGAAGTTGAGACGCTGGCAGGCGTGGCCGCGAAACGCGACGTTGATTTCAACGACATTGATTTCAGCAAGGTGCGCTACGTGCCTCTACCCGGCACGGCTGACGAGGCCAGAGCTTTGAGCGCGCTCATGCCGGGCGCGCGCCTGCTGTCAGCCGCCGAAGCCACCGAAGCGGCGTTGAAACAGATTCACGCCCCGCGCGTCCTGCACATCGCCACGCACGGTTTCTTTCTCACGGACAAACCACGTCAAGCTGATACGCGCGGGCTTGGTCTGTCGAGCGCTGCGCCCGTCGCAGCTTCGCGCGGCGAGAATCTGCTGTTGCGTTCCGGTTTGATTCTGGCGGGCGTCAACCAACGCCGGAGCGGGACGGACGAGGACGGCGTGCTCACCGCAGCCGAAGCCGCCGCGCTCGACCTGTGGGGCACGAAACTCGTCGTGCTGTCGGCCTGCGAGACCGGACTCGGCGACGTGAAGAACGGCGACGGCGTCTACGGCCTGCGCCGCGCGCTGGTCTTGGCGGGCAGCGAAAGTCAGGTGATGAGCCTGTGGCAAGTGTCCGACGCGGCCACGCGCGATTTGATGAAGGCTTACTACACGCGCCTGCAACGTGGCGAAGGACGCACGGAGGCGTTGCGCCAAGTGCAGCTTGAGATGTTGAAGGGCGCGGCGGGAGTGCAAGACGTGGACGGAGAGCGCACCCTGCTCGGCTCCTCCGGCAGCAAAACGCAGGCGGTCAACTACCGCCACCCGTTTTACTGGGCGAGCTTCATCCAGTCCGGCGCGTGGAACGCGATTGAAAACAAAACGGCACAGTCCGAGCGTCAATAATTTAAGGCGCGCGACACGCGGCGGCGCGCGTCCGTGCGTTGCTCTCTTTAGAGTGGCTAACAAAACTCAACCACGCAGGCACAAAGACACGAAGAAAACTTGAGGAATAAACTTTGTGTCTTTGTGCCTGCGTGGTTGAGTTAGTCGCTCTCTGGTCTAGGTCTAAAACTCCCGCTCTCAACAAGCCTTAACGCAAATATTTGTTGAACCATTCGAGCGTGCGCGTCCACGCCAGCTTGGCCGCGCCTTCGTCGTAACGCGGCGTCGTGTCGTTGTGAAAGCCGTGCTGCTTGCCCTCGTACATGTGCAGTTGATAGACCTTCTTGTTGGCCTTGAGCGCGGCCTCGTAGTTCGCTATCCCTGCGTTCACGCCCTGATCGTTGCCCGCGTAGTGCAGCAACAGCGGCGCGGAAATCTTGGGGACATCATCCGCGCCCGCCTGCCGTCCGTAGAACGCGACTCCGGCATTCAGATCGGCGCTAAGCCGCACGGCCAGTTGATTCACCATCCCGCCGCCGAAACAGAAACCGACCGCGCCGAGTTTGCGTGTGGAATCGGGGCGCGCTTTGAGCCACTTGGCAGCCGCGACGAAATCTTCCGTCATCTTCTTCCCGTCAACCGAGCGGAAAGCGACTGCGCCTTTCTCGTCGCTGCCCGGATAGCCGCCCACGGAGGTCAACCCGTCGGGCGCGAAGGCGATGAAGTTGGCGAGCGCGAGGCGACGCGCCACGTCTTCGATGTAAGGGTTGAGTCCGCGATTCTCGTGAATGACGAGCACGACGGGCAGCTTCCCACCTTTCGCCGGGCGAGCCAGATAACCTTTGATCGAGCCGTTCCCCAAAGGCGTTTGCACGACTTCGTAGCCCACCTTGATGCGTTTGTCGTCCGGCGGCACTTGCTGCGCCCACGCGTAGTTGGGTGTCAGGCTCTCGAAGATTGCCGCGACCGTGAGGCCGCCGACGGCGAACTTGGCCGCGCCGTTGAGGAAAGTGCGACGGTCAATTTCGCCGTGCTGGTATTCGTGAAAGAGGTCTAACAACTCCTGCGGGTAATCGGATGCGACTTTGCGTTCCATTATTTCTCCTTCTGGTAGCTTGCCTTATTTACTTGGCTCATCTAGTTGTCCTAATACACGTCCATCTTCGGTTAGAAGAAACTCATCAACGTGTCTGTCATACCTGATCAAATGACGCTCTTGCATCTTCTTTAGATCACGGCCCACAACCATTCCCTCTAAAGCGTCCTTACTCATCCCAAGATTTGCTGTCCATGTGTATACATCTGAGTCTTGGCCGCCTGGCTGATCTCCGACATAAAGGTGCGCGCCCTCACTCATGCGCTTGAGAGTACGATGTTGTATGAGGCGATCATCAGCTTCATATTTCTCCCGCAAACCTTCATTCATTAGCTGCGAGATTTTCTTCGCGGTTCTCTTGTTCATTTTCATAACTCCGCGCCTAGGCTGATGGCTTGGGCGCTATCCTTTGGCGCAAGTACCGGCGCAGGTGTCTCCCTTGCGAAATGAGGAGAGCGAGACACAGGCATAATATCAACACACCCGCCCAAGGCCACAGCCCACGCGTGGCCGCAGGCGTGACGTGAGAGATAACTTGAGCGTTGACGTGAAAGCTCAGCCGCATCTCGCGTTGGAGCGAATCGCGCGCCTGCCCGCTGATCTCGATGTCGCTTGTCGTGGGAACCAGCGCGTTGACCAGATAGACGCCGAGTTCGGGCAGATGGTCGTTGCGGAAAGAGAGTTGGTGTTCGCCCGCCGCGCCCAAGGACGCTTCCGCCGCGAGGTCTAGGCGAATCGCGCCGTTGCCTTCTCGCATCTCGCGCCGCGAAGGGAACTGAACTCCCGTCAGCGCGAGCGTCGCGCGTCGCCCGTCCACTTCGAGCGCGATGTCCTGTAACACGCGCCGCGCATAAGCTCCCTCTTCCGACGGCGAAATTTGCCCGTCGCCGTCCGCATCAATCAACGCGTAGACGCGTCCGGCCACTTCCACGCCGGGCGTCAGACGCAATTCGACGCGCACGCCTCCGGGCGCGAGCGCAATCTGCGCGGCCTGTACGTATTCGTCCAGCACGTGCGCCGCCGCCGTCGCTGCAAAGGCGAACGCGCAGACGCAACACGCGAGCAAACGTCTCAACGCTTCACCAGCCCTTCGCCGTAATCGTTGGTCGGGTCGCGGTAAATCGTGTGGATGTGATTTGTGTCGAGGCCGCCGCTGCCGCGCACACGCTGCGGCGAGTATTCGATCAACAACGTCGGCCCTTGAATACGGAAGTAGGCGGCGCTGCCGTTGGTCTTTGTCCCGCTCCACGCAAACCAAGTCTCCGGCAGATTGGCTTTGATCTCGGCCATCTTCGCCGCCGCCGCTTCGTCGTTGAGGATGCCGACCCATTCGTGCGCCAGATCGAGCAACATCTGTTGCTGCGCGGCGTTCAAACTTGAAGCCTTGATGCCTTCGGGTTGAATCGTCTTGCCGTCTTCGCCGGGGCCGAGCACGAGGTCGCTCACCTGGTAATTTAGTATCGCCAGCTTCTGCTGCGCCGCGTCGAGCGAATTGACGAGGGCGAACGACTTGTCGTTTTCGCGTCCCAAAGGGCGCACGGTTTCGCCTTTGAGTTTGTAGATCGCGGGCTGCGCGGCGGGCAAGGAAGGCGTCATGACATTGCTCTTGCCGACGACCGTGACGTTGATCGCCAGATGATGACCGCCGAACTGAATCATCCAAGGTTCCGTGAGCGAAGGCGCGCCGAGAAAGGCCAGATAGTAATTGTCGCGGCCAAAGTTCGGACTACCCATGCCACCGCCGCGACCGCCCGGCGGGACACCGCCCGGTCTTCTGCCACCCGGCGGTGCGCCACCCGGAGGGACGCCCGCTGGCACGCCGCCGCCACCCTCGGAAGTCTTCAACACCTCGTCGCCTTCCATAATCTCTTTCACTTTTTGCAAGCCCGATCTGCTCAAAGCGGTCGCCAGCAATTTCAGCGCGGCTTCGCGTTGCGCGCCACTCAGATCGCCCAGACGCGCACCGTTGCGTGGAACCATGCCCACAGGGAAATTCGACCATCTGGTCTTATGTTCGTCGTCGAAGGGTTGACTGACTTTGGCGCGTCCGGCCTCATCGAGCGTCGCCAGAAAAGCTTTGGCCGCCGCGACGGTCTTACCTGTGGCGTCGCTTTCTTTCGCCGGTTCGACGCGCAGCGCGGGAGCCGTCCTGGTTTTTTGCGACCGCTGCTTTGCCGCCAGCAGCAACACCCAACCTGCGGATAGCACGACGAATAAACACAACCCGGCGACGACAATCTTTCGTTTCACTGAAACTCCTTTAGAAATTGAAAGGGTCTATTCTACTGTTTACCGTCTAACTATAGCCTTAATTATTTTTCGCGGGCATGTCCCGGACTTGTCAGCACCCCCTTCGCCTTTACCTGACACCGAAATTCCTGTCCGTGTGAGATAAATTACTAACAAATAAAACAAAAGCGGCAGGCGTATGTAACACATTTATGCGAGCGTGCCGGTTTGAGGATGGCTATAGACGGCTAAACGGGCAAGAGAAAGGGGTTTGTGTTATCCTTACTGCGAACCCTAATTCCCCCAATTTTCCCTCTACCAATTATCCCCATACGCGGGCGACCAGGCGCGTCGCTCGCTCTAAGTATTTTAAGCGCAACAGGTATTCCGGCAGAGCTATTTGAGCTTTGGCGGGCATTGAAGTCAAAAGAATAAACGTTCAGGGGAGGGTTGAAAATGGCAACAGCCACGAAGAAACAGAAGCAGGAAACGGAGCGCGCGGACGGGCAGGGGGAAAAATCGGCGCGCTCGTCTTCAAAAACATCTCGTCAAAACAGCCAACAAACGCGCAAATCTCTGCCGCCTGCGCGGACAACCACAGGCGAGCAGCCGGGACTCAAGAACGTCAACGCGGTAAAACTTGCACGCGGCCTCGGGTGGTTCAGCATCGGCCTCGGACTCGCGGAGTTTCTGGCTCCGCAAGCAATCGCTAAGATCAGCGGCGTCCGTGGCGACGCCGACAACCGCCTGCTCATACGCGCCTTCGGACTACGCGAAATAGGTCACGGCATCGCCATCCTCTCGCAGGGCGGGAAGTCGGCGGCGGCGGTCTGGTCGAGAGTCGCAGGCGACGCGCTCGACCTTGCAGCTTTGGGCGCAGCGTTCGCCTCGCCGGATTCACACAAAGGCCGTGTCGCCTTCGCCACGGCAAACGTGCTCACCGTGGCTGCGCTGGACGTGATCTGCGCTCAGCAACTCAGCAGCAGCAATGACAACACAACCGAGGGAGGGACTAATCAAGTGAGGAAAAGTCTAATCATCAACCGCGCGCCCGAAGAGCTTTACGCCTTCTGGCACGACTTCCAAAACCTGCCGACCTTCATGCGCCAACTCAAGTCCGTGCAAGTGACGGGCGAAGGGCGTTCGCACTGGGTGGCGAAAGCTCCCGCCGGAACGTCGGTCGAGTGGGACGCAGAGATCACAGAGGACAGGCCGAACGAGTTGATCGCGTGGCGTTCTCTGGAAGGCTCGGAAGTCGAAAACTCGGGGTCGGTTCGTTTCGAGCGCGCACCCGGCGACCGTGGCACCATCGTCCATGTGGAGATTGATTACAACCCGCCGGGCGGTGTGATCGGCGAATGGGTGGCAAAACTCACGGGCGACGATCCAGGCGCGCAGGCGCAGGAAGCCTTACGCGCCTTCAAACAATTGATGGAGACGGGCGAGGTTATCGTCTCGGACGGGACGGTCTGGGACAACGGCTTCTTAACGCAACGTCCGGCGCAACCCGTGTCGAGCGAGGAACTCGGACGCACACAGGGAGCCGCGTGAATCCTGTCGCGATCTAATTACTGACTGATGTGAACTAATTCAAAAGGGGAATGTGATGAGAGCAACTTGTTGGCATGGCAAGAAGGACGTGCGGGTCGAGACCGTGCCCGACCCGAAGATACTCAACCGGCGCGACGCCATCGTGAAGATCACCTCGACCGCCATCTGCGGTTCGGACTTACATCTTTATAACCACTTCATCCCGACGATGGAAAAGGGCGACATTCTCGGCCACGAATTCATGGGCGAGATCGTCGAGACGGGGGCTGACCTCAAAGACCGGAAGGTCGGCGACCGCGTGGTCGTCTCCTTCCCGATCTCCTGCGGCAACTGCTTCTTCTGCAAGCAGGAGATGTACAGCCTGTGCGAGAACTCCAACCCGAACGCGTGGATGGCCGAGAAGATGTTCGGCCATTCGCCCTCCGGTATCTACGGCTACTCGCACCTGACGGGCGGCTTCGCGGGCGGGCAGGCCGAGTACGCGCGCGTGCCTTTCGCGGATGTCGGCACGCTCAAAGTGCCGGATAGCCTGACGGACGAGCAGGTGCTCTTCCTGTCAGACATCTTCCCCACCGGCTACATGGGCGCGGAGATGTGCGACATCAAACCGGGCGACACCATCGCCGTCTGGGGCTGCGGCCCCGTCGGGCAGTTCTCGATCCGTAGCGCGTTCATGCTCGGCGCGGAGCGCGTCATCGCCATTGACCGTTTCCCGGAACGTCTGGCGATGGCGGAAGCAGGCGGCGCGGAGACCATCAACTACGAGGAGCGCGACACCTACGACGCGCTGATGGAGATGACCGGCGGGCGCGGCCCTGACGGGTGCATAGACGATGTCGGTCTGGAAGCGCACGGCGGGCACGGCATGGTCTATGCCTACGACCGCATGAAGCAGGCTTTGGGCGCGGAGTCGGATCGCCCCATCGCGCTGCGCGAAGCGATCATGTCATGTCGTAACGGCGGCACGGTCTCCGTCATAGGCGTCTATGGCGGCTTGATTGACAAATTCCCGATGGGTTCGGTGATGAACCGCAGCTTGACGATCAAGACCGGCCAGTGCCACGTCCAGCGTTACTGGAAGAAACTCCTCGCGCACATCGAGAACGGCGACATAGACCCTTCGTTCGTCATCACACACCCGATGTCGCTCGACGAAGTGGCGCAGGGCTACAGCATGTTCAGCAACAAGGAAGACAACTGCATCAAGATCGTGCTCAAGCCGTAGAGCTTGACATGCGGGCACGCTCGTCGAACAGTCGAGCGTTCACGACTATTAAACACGGCGCGCGTGAGGATGAATCAACTCGTTTTCGCGCGCGCCGTGTTTCTCTAGTTAAATCTTATCTCCTGTGGTGAAGCACGGGTTTTATCGCTGTAACGGAGATGGTAAGTTGTAAATTATGGAAGGCGCAAAGAACATCCCTTTTTCGGTTCTCGACCTTGCCCCCGTCAAGCAGGGCGGCTCCATCAGCGAATCTTTCCGCGAGACGCTTTCCCTGGCACGTCATGCGGAGGCTTTGGGCTATCGCCGTTTCTGGTTGGCCGAGCACCACAACATCGCAGGCATCGCCAGCGCGGCCACCGCCGTGCTGATCGGTTACGTCGCAGGCGGCACCGAAAGGATTCGCGTCGGCTCAGGCGGCGTGATGCTGCCGAACCACGCTCCTCTCATCATCGCCGAGCAGTTCGGCACGCTTGAGACGCTCTATCCCAGCAGGATTGATTTAGGCATCGGACGCGCACCCGGCACAGACCAACTCACGATGCGCGCGCTTCGCCGCCGTCTCTCAAACGTTGACGAAGACTTCCCGCGCGATGTGGCGGAACTGCTCTCCTACTTCGCGCCCGCGCGGGCGGGACAATTGGTGCATGCCGTGCCCGGTGAAGGATTAAAGGTGCCCGTCTGGCTGCTCGGCTCCAGTCTCTACAGCGCACAACTCGCCGCGCTGCTCGGGCTGCCTTTCGCCTTCGCCTCCCACTTCGCGCCTGACTACTTGCTGCAAGCGCTCGAAACCTACCGCCGTGAATTTCGTGCATCGGAAACACTCCCGGCTCCTTATGCCATGCCGTGCCTGAACGTGTTCGCGGCGGAGACGGACGCGGAAGCGCGCCGTTTGTTCACCTCCGTCCGGCAGGCTTTTATCAACCTGCGACGCAACAAGCCCGGCCTCCTGCCGCCGCCGGTTGATTCGATGGAAGAAGGCTGGTCGGACTTCGAGAGGGCGGGGGTAGAGCACGCATTGCGTTACTCTGTCGTCGGCTCAGCCGAGACGGTTCGCACAGGGATCGAGGCATTTATAGAACTGACGGGAGCCGACGAGATTATGGTGACGGCACAAATTTTCGAGCAGTCTGCGCGCCTGCGGTCTTACGAAATACTGGCTACGGTTCGAGACACTTTGTAATCGTCGCAGCAGGCAATTTCATTCCAGAGCCATCCTTCTTCGCAATTCGGTAGCGGGTCAGTTTGAATCTAAAGATGCCACGCATTGTCTTTTCAGGCGCAGCCTCGTGTAATCTTTTGCCACAAAACTACATTAACATTTAGGAAGCAGCTTTCAGGATGATGGCCTTTGGCAATTGAGTTCAAGAGACTTTCATGTCGAATGTGAAAGTGACTCACTACCCGGAATTCAATTTCGTTGACTTTTAGAAATCCCGGTAATATCGTCTCCTTGAATTCACATCATCTCTGCAACGTTTGGTCTTAAACCAACACGTTGTGCCCTTCTCACGCTCGTTAAAAATTCAGCCAAGGAATAGTGCCCATGTCAACCCTCAATGACGACCTCGCTCTGTTGTACCAATTGAACAATTTTAGAGAGCGAGCCAAGAAGCTGCGTCGCGCCGGACTCGCCGCCCTCAAAGGCATTCAAAACATCAGCGTCACCGGCAAGATCACCCCCAAGCCTAACGATGATCCGAAGCAGGCTGCTGCCGATAAAAAGTACTACGACAACTGGATCACCAGCGGCAATGTGGTCGAGGCCGCGCTGCTCGTGCGTGTGCAGAACCATCGTGACATGAGTGACGAGGATAAGGACAACGACGAGGCCAGCGCGTCTGCCGAACTTAACGAGCGGTTGGAGAGCATCACGCTCAAGTCGCTCTTTCCGAGCATGAAAAAGACCATCGAGGTCATGTCCGGGCAGGACGGACGCGACACGGACGAGTACATTGACATCAGGGTTCACAAGAAAGGACTCGGCGGCAGCGACACGGTGAACGTCACCGAGAGGTTCATCGAGTTTGTGGACTCGACCGTGCCGGTCTTGACGGCAGGCCGCGTGATGCACGCTCTGGTCGGGAGAGCCGAGACGGTGTTCTCAAGGGCGACGATGATCTGTTACTACCGCATCGTCCGCGAGTTGTACTTAGCCGCGCAGCCCGATTGGGTCATCGGCGCGGCGCGGGCTAATGCGGGCGGCGATGCCTCGGCCTTCGTCACAAGCGAATGCATCAGAGCCATCCTTGCCTTTGAGAATTCCATCATCCGCACGGTCGCCTTCTTCAGAAACACGCGCGACCTGTTGCGAAAGCACGAGCAACTTCAAAAGATGCTGAATAGCTTTGGCGTTGAGCCGGAGCACCCGCTGCGGCTGTGGGCTGACAAGGCCATCGAGAGAATGTGGCTCGACTGGTACATCTCGACCAACCCGCGACGCGGCGAGATCGCCGTCAAGCAAGTGCTCACGGAGTTACCCGAAAAGTTGAACATGGAAACTGTGGGCGCGTACCTCAAGAGCTTACCCGACGCGTTGGAGCTTTACGTCAAGGAGGCCAAAGCAGAGATTGACGCGGCGGGGGATGAGATTCAGGCCATCAGGAGCGAACAAAACCCGTATGAGAACGCTAAGGATGGGAAAGTTAACGAGGAGGAGGAGCGTCTCTTTCAACAGAGCGAGAGCGCGCACAAGGTAGCTTACAGGGCTGTCTGGAGAGGCACCAGAGAGACGGAAAACGCGCTCAACTTTTTCAAGGATGAAGATGACAAAAAGAGCGACCTCGACACTGTTCTCGGCAGCTTCATAGAGCAGTTCGAGGACATTTCCCGTCGCATCCATCGCGTGCTTGAGCCAAGCAAGCGTTACGTTCGCAACGTCGTCCACCGCGAACTGGCCTTCGCCAACATGGAGACGGGGCGATTCGACGCGGGCGAACTGGCCTTTGCCGCCGCTTCGTTCGGAGCGACGACCGATTGGAGGAAGAACGAGCGTCTGACGATGGCCTGCGACCTGCTGGCGCGAAGTCTGCCCGACAGCGGCAGCCTGCCGACCCGCAGGCCGTTCCACTCCAACACGAGGGGCTACAGGCTCCTGCCCATCGGGTGCGAGATGGCGCGCAGCCTCGCACAGTTAATGCAGCGTTCCGGCTATGCGTTCGAGCCTAAGCTGATTAACCGGATGCTCAACATCTTCGAGGAGAAGCGTCTGCCTCTCCCGCTGGCGGGCGAAGACGTGAAGCGTCTCGCCTGGAACTTCGAGGGCGCGCCGCATCCTGACAAGCCCTGCGCGTGGGTGACGGCGGTGGCCGTCCTCGCCCTCGACCGTATCGTGCGCATGCTCAATGATCGGATCAACGCCATCGTGTTGAATCATTTCGAGGTTATCAGGCCGGAGAATACACACACGAATCTGACCCTCAATAGCCTGCTCTACCCGGATTACGGCGTCAGCACTCTCAAGACATGGAGCAACAACGGCATTGGCGTCAGTCTCGAACAGATGCGCGCACACGTTCAGCGCGCAATGCTGCCAAAAGCTTATAAGGACAAATCAGGGAGGATGGAAAACATCTTCTCCGTGATCCTCTACGGGCCGCCCGGCACCGGGAAGACCACGCTGGTCGAGGCGTTGGCGCTCAGCAGCCGCGCCCCGCTGATCAGGCTCTCGCCGAGCGACCTGACCGTCCAAGGGCACGAGTTAATAGAGGGACGAGCGCGGGCTGTTTTCGAGGCGCTTTCGATGTTGACGCAGTGCGTGATCATCCTCGACGAGTTCGAGCCGGTGTTGCGCGCTCGCGACTCGGAACGGGAAGGCTCGGATTCGCAGGCCGATGATCCGATCTTCAACTTCCTCGTCACGGGGATGCTCCCCAAGCTTGTCAAGCTTCACGACGCGGCCAAGAAGCAGTCGCTCGTCTATTGTCTCGCCACCAACTTTATCGAGAAGATAGACGACGCCGCGAAGCGTTCAGGCCGCTTCGACCTCCGCCTCCCGATCTATCACCCCGACCCGTTATCGCGCGCAGGCGAATTTCTCTACCGGGCTGTCGAGCACAATCTTCGCGACCCCGAAGCGGGAAGCGAACAGAGAAAGGAGCAAAAGGAAAGGCTCTTGGACGTGGTTCGGGACACGGCATATATGGGCGCCAGCGAACTGGCTCAGGCTTACTTCCGGGTCGGCAATGACTCGTCCTGTTTCAAGTATTACTTTTCGGGAGGAGCCGACAGAGGATATCAGGTTAAGAAGAGTAAGAAGTGGGACACCGTAGGCAAGTTCAGCGAGGAAGAGGTGGCCGAGCGTAAGGCGATCAACGAGTGGGAGGAGAGGCAGATCACGATCTCCCCACGCGTGAAGGAGGACGAGAAATTGAGTTTTTGTATAAGCCCGGAGGCCAAGCCCGTATAAGTGAGTTTCCACACTCGTAGCCGTGAGCCATAAACGCTACCTGTTCAGGATGATGCTTGAGAGTCAACGCAAGAGCTTGAAGCGGCCTTGCGAAGTGACAGCGGGCGAGTCGCCACGCCGCACGCGCAGAGTGATAATCTGACGCCTTACAATCTGACGGAGTGAAGAGTCTTAATGGATATTAATTCCCGGTATGTTATCCCAACGTTCCGGCGTCGGGCGACGCTCATAGCCCCAGATGCCGTCAATGTGCTCTGTGCCGGTTGATTTCTCCAACCCTTCCGAGATCATTCGGAATGCCTCGACCGCTCCCGGCACCAAAAGTATGTGCCCGTTGGCGTCGCGCGGCATCTGCCAGCGGAACTCGTGGATCGTGCCGAGTTCCGCCATTGCTTCGCTGATCTGATTGTACAATCCGCGCAGGCGATACAGGAGCGCGACCAGCCCGCAGGTGGAGAAAAAGCTGTAAGGCTCCAAATTGAACAACGCTTCGCGCAGACCCCGCTCGTCGGAAAAACGCTTGAGCCTCCCGGCCAGCGGGCTGTTGGCATTCTTCGCGGTGCAGAGAATCGCCGACGGGCGCAAGTCAATGAATCCGCCGGTGCAGATATGAAAATCGCGGTACTCCTCAAAAGTGCAGATGGCCTCTAGCCGCTCAGACATTTCGCGTGAGTGTGCGGCGTAACCGTCCTTCATGTATTGATCGATAGCATTCAGATCGCTGACCAACAGGTCGAGCGGAGCCACGAAGTACCCGCTCCGAACGAAGGTTTTCCCGTCGCGCTCGAAGAGAAGCGGCGAGCCGAGTGAGGGAATCATCCAGACGGCTTTCAGGGCGCGTTCGAGAACCATCTGTAGAGCTTTGTCCTTGAGTGGGAAGAAGCCGCGACGCTTGGAGGGGTTCAGGGCGGCAAGGTCTTCGGGCTTCTCCGCCGAGGCCAGAATTTTCATCTCCTCCGCTATCGTTTCGAGGTGCCAATCGGCCAGAATTTCAAAGGTCAGCGGCTTTGAGTTATCTATCAGAAAACGCGCCGGGTCGAAGTGTTCCAAATCGACGTAAGGGTCAATAGCATCTATGTCGAGAGTGCGGAGGCGGTGCAGCAGTATGAGCAACGACAGCGTGTGCAGCTCGCCCTGATGCTTGGATGAACCGAGGTCTTGCAAGGCCATCGGCTCAAGCCCGCTCAATTGTGTCTGGAAGAGGGTCGGCTGGTTGAGCAGATCAAAAACCTGTCGGGAGTTGTCGGTCTCAGTGTAATAACAGACGTTGTCCGGGAACCAGGGCGAGAGTTGATCGTCGCCAAAGAGTCCGACGGTCGCGAGGACGTGTCCCAGTTCGCTTGCCGACGCGACGCGCATGACGCGATAGAGAGCGTCTGCATTAGGGACTGAGAAAAAGCCGTTCTCGCCGCTGCGAATCGAGTAAGCCGGACGCAAGACTGCTCCCTCGTTGAAAGTCGCGGTGCCTTTCGGCGGGGAGTCCAGCGGAATCGTCAATGGCTGGTAAACCCTGACCATGTGTTTGGCGGGAACGAGTTGTCCCGCCGCTTTACTGGCCTTGGCCTCCGGCGGCAAAGTTCTCTTCGCACCGGGGAACAGTTCGTGCGGGGCATCATAGAGCTTCTGCGCGATCTGGAAGTGGAGGGGAATTTCAGCGCGAATCCGCACCTCGTCAATCCCGATGGCGGCGGCGGTAATCAGTATCTTGATGCCGATCCCGGCGTACTCTTTGGCGAACTGTTCGGCCTCGCGCTGCTTGACGATGAGGCGCGTATCCTGCGCGCTGTGGGCAAAGCCCAGACGGATGCGACGAACTCTCTGCTCGCCGTCAAACTCCTCATCGTACATCCCTCCGACGGCGGTTGTGTGCGCTACCAGAACCGTCTCCGCCAGCGAAGTCCGAACCTCTTGAAGATCGTCCCGGAAGGCTTTGCGGAAAGCGAACTTCAATTCTTCGATCTGGTCTTCCTTGAAGCCTTCGATTAGCCGTGTGACCTCTTTTAAATGGTCAAGGTGGTAGGCCACCAGACTCGGGATCGGGACGCCAATGAC